>CAMUZD010000215.1 GCA_947165115.1 uncultured Clostridia bacterium | reverse complement strand
GTATATGCAGAATAAGAATTTCGATCAGATTTATGATATCTACGCGGTCAGGATAATAGTCAATACAGTCATTGACTGCTACAACTGCCTTGGCATTATCCACGATATGTTCAAGCCGATTCCCGGCAGATTCAAGGATTATATTTCAAATCCCAAGGCGAATATGTATCAGTCGCTTCATACGACCGTGCTCGGCAGGGAGGGTATTCCGTTTGAGGTTCAGATAAGGACCTGGGAAATGCACCGCACCGCCGAATTCGGTATCGCGGCTCACTGGAAATACAAGCTTAATGTCAATGCAGGCAATTCCGATATTGACGAGAGACGCCTGTCATGGGTTCAGCAGCTGCTCGAGAATCAGAAAGACAGCGAGGATATCGAGGATATCGTCAGCACGATAAAATCGGATCTTGTTCCCGAGGAAGTCTATGTATTCACGCCGAAGGGTGAGGTCTTCCCGCTTCCGATGGGCTCGACCGTTATCGACTTTGCATACGCAATTCACTCCGAAGTCGGCAACAGAATGGTCGGCGCGAAGGTCGACGGCAGAATAGTGCCTATCGATTATAAAGTCAGCACAGGCGAGATAATTGAAATTATCACCTCATCCCAGCAGGGTAAGGGTCCGAGCAGGGACTGGCTCAATATAGTCAAGACCAGCCAGGCAAAGAGCAAAATCAGGCAGTGGTTCAAGCGCGAGAAACGCGATGAGAATATTGAGACCGGCAAGGCGGACGTCGAGCGTGAATTCAGGCGCAGCTTCATCCGCCTGACCGAAGAGGAATTTGTTCCGTTCATAGAGAAGATTGCGGCGCGCCAGCACTGCAAGAGCGTTGACGATTTCTATGCGGCTATCGGCTACGGCGGCATTTCGCTTGTGAAGCTCATGCCGAGAATCAAAGAGGATTATCTCAAGCTCACGAAGCTCAACGAGCCGGAAGTTACAATCAAAACCCCGCAGAGGAAAAAGACCAAGTCCAACGAGGGCGTCATTGTCGAGGGTATTGACAACTGCCTTATCAAGTTTTCGAGATGCTGCAATCCTCTGCCCGGTGATGAGATTATCGGTTTTATTACCAGAGGCCACGGTGTTTCTATTCATACAAGGCACTGCACAAATGTTCCCAAGGATATTATCGATGCGCAGGAACCCGAGAGATGGGTCAACGCTTACTGGGATAAGAACGTCAAAGAAGAATTCAAATGCACCCTGCAGATTACCTGCCTCAACAGAATCGGCCTTCTCGCCGATGTTTCGGGTATGCTCGCAAATATGCATCTGAGTATAAATGAGCTTACCACAAGACCTGCCAAGGACGGCAGAGCCTCGATTTTCGTTACCGTCTCGCTCAACGGAATCGAGCATCTCAATACGATTATCAAGAAGCTTGAGGGAATTAACGGCGTGCTTGATATAGAAAGAACGGGTATCTGATATGAGGGCTGTTATACAAAGAGTTACAAGTTCAAGCGTATCGGTTGACGGCGAAATAAAAGGCGAGATTTCTAAGGGTTTCAATGTCCTGCTCGGAGTTATGCAGGGCGATACAGAGGCTCATGCGGAATTGCTTGCCGGCAAGATTGCCCGTCTGCGCGTGTTTGAGGATGCCGAGGGCAAGATGAATCTCGCTCTTTCCGATATTGACGGCGAAGTGCTCGCAATTTCGCAGTTTACGCTCTGCGCCGATTTGAAGAAGGGCAACCGCCCCTCGTTTTTCCCATCCGCCGCGCCCGATGAGGCGGACAGATTATATGAATACTTCTGCAGATGCCTTGCTGAAAACGGCGTGAAAAAGGTTGAAAAAGGCGTATTCGGCGCGGATATGCAGGTTGAGATTCATAATGACGGCCCCGTGACGATAGTCATGGATACGGATATATGGGAGAAAAGCAAATGAAAATAATCCTGGTAATACCCGAGCATGAGGCGTTTGCAAACAGCTATCTGCTGATTGACGAGCCGACCTGCGAGGCGGTCTATATCGATCCCGGCTGTTTTCTTGACAATGCGCGCAATGCGATAAAAAACAGCGGTGCAGATGTTAAATGCATTCTGCATACCCATGGCCACTTTGATCATATACTCGGCACTCATCATGCCAAAGAGGCGCTCGGCGCAAAGATTGCGATTCATCCTGCGGATGAGAGATGCCTTTCAAGCCGCCTGTATTCGCTAATGGATATGTTCGGCGTTGATGCCGAGCTTATCCCCGAAAAAGCCGATGTTCTCATAAACGACGGCGATATAATCAGATTCGGAGACTCGGAACTTAAAGTAATGCATACCCCCGGGCACACACCCGGCGGCGTCTGCTTCATATCCGAGAGCGAGAGAGTGATTTTCAGCGGTGACACGCTTTTTCACTCGACTGCCGGCAGGACCGACGGTGTGGGCGGAGATTTCGATGAACTTTGCGCCTCGCTCAGAAAACTTATTTCACTCGATGGTAACTATATAGTCTATCCCGGCCACTCTATTGCGACCGATCTCGATCACGAAAGAAAACGCAATTTCATAATAAGAAGGATGAAATAATTGATAATCCGCATTTTCGGGCATGATTTTCACTATGAATGCGAAAATCTCTGCAGGGTGTTCTATCCCAACGAAAAAATAAATATTGCCTATGATGGCGAAGGCGCGGATGAAAAGACAGTTGTCACGCGGTATGAGTGCGGAAAAGTTTATGCCGATGTCACAATCGGCGGGGAACACCGCTCACTCGAGGCGAAGACCGATGATGAGAACGCGGAGCTCAATCTCGCGAAGCTCATATTCTCGGCACTCTGCGACATCACGGGCTATACTCCTCCCTGGGGAGTGCTTACCGGCGTGCGCCCGTCAAAGCTTATGCATAAGCTGACAGCGCTTTACGGAGAAGATGGCGCCGCGGATTACTTTATAAATTCCCTGCTTGTCAGCGAGAGTAAGACAAAACTCGCGCAGGATGTCGCGAAGGCGGAGAGCGGTATTATCGCGGAATCACGACCGGATTCGTTCAGCTTATATGTCTCGATTCCCTTCTGCCCTTCAAGATGCTCTTACTGCTCGTTTGTGAGCCATTCCATAGCAAACGCAAATGCAAAAAGGCTTCTGCCTGAATATGTCGATAAACTGCGCGAAGAAATCGCGTTTACCGGTCAGATAGCGGCTCAGAATAAACTTCATCTTGAGAGTATTTATTTCGGCGGCGGCACTCCCGGAGTGCTCGAGGCGTCAAATTTCGATACGCTTATGAGCGAAATCGAGAAAAGCTTCGATTTATCGGCTCTGCGTGAATATACAGTTGAAATCGGCAGACCCGATACGGTGACCCCCGAAAAACTCTCGATGCTGAAATTCCATAATGTCGGCAGAATAAGCATAAACCCGCAGTCCTTCAATCAGGCTACCCTTGATACTATCGGCAGGAAGCATACCGTAAAGCAGGCAATTGACGCCTACCGCCTCGCGAAAGGCTACGCGTTTAAGTGTATAAATATGGATCTGATTGCAGGTCTGCCGGGCGAGGATGAGAGCATTTTTATTGATTCGCTTGATACGGCGGTTTCCCTTGCTCCCGAGAATATAACCGTTCATTCGCTTGCGCTCAAGCGTTCCTCAGGCCTCAACTATGAAGGAGAGCAGGTCAGAACGGATAACGAAGCGAAAAAAATGCTTGATTATTCGTATAACAAGTTGACAGGCGCGGGTTATCTGCCTTATTATATGTATCGCCAGAGCAAATGTGTCGGCAACCTTGAAAACACAGGCTGGTCCAGGCCCGGAACGGAAGGCCTATACAATGTCTATATGATGGAGGAATGCCACACGGTGCTCGGAGTCGGCGCCGGAGCTGTCACAAAGCTCTGCGAGCCCGGCGGCACAAATGTTGAAAGG
>CAMUZD010000214.1 GCA_947165115.1 uncultured Clostridia bacterium | reverse complement strand
TATCCTATCAACCGTCGCTCAGGCATTCGCCGGCGGCTGGACCGCCGTGAAGCTCTATTTCATGATAGGGCTGCCGACGGAAACGAAAGAGGATATTGAAGGCATAGCGAATCTCGCGCAGGCGGTGGTCGATGAATTCTATCACTGCGAGAATAAGCCGAAGGGCAAGAGCGTGAGCGTGAATATTTCGCTCGCATCGCTCGTTCCGAAACCGTTCACGCCGTTCCAGTGGGAGCCGCAGAATAAACCGGATGTGCTTATAGAAAAGCAGGATTACCTGCTCTCGTGCATAAAAACAAGGAAAGTCCAGCTCTCAAGGCATGTGCCGTGGACGAGCTTCCTCGAGGGCGTATTCGCCAGAGGCGACAGACGGCTCGGCAAGGTCATAGAAACCGCGTGGCGCAAGGGCTGCCACTTCGATTCCTGGGAGGAGCATCTCGACCGCGATAAGTGGACAGCAAGCTTTGAGGAATGCGGCATTGACCCGTTTTTCTACACGGCGAGAGAGCGCGATTTAGAGGAAGTCCTGCCCTGGGACCACATGGATTACGGCGTTACGAAAAAATTCCTGCAGAAGGAATATCTCAAAGCGCATAAGGGCGAAACGACGCCGAGCTGCCGCGAAAAATGCTCAAACTGCGGGGCGGCAAGGCTGAACGGAGGTGTATGCAATGAATTCCGTAAGGATATGGTATAAAAAATCGGGGCTCGTCATCTACACCTCACACCTCGATATGAACCGCTGCTTCACCCGCGCGGTCAGGCGGGCGGAAATCCCGCTCTGGTATACCGAGGGCTTCAATCCGCACCCCTATCTCAATTTCCTGCTCCCGCTCCCGCTCGGCCAGAGCGGCGAAAGAGAGCCGATTGATATCAAAATCGAAGATGATATGCCGCTTGATGAAATAAAAAGGCGGCTCAATTCCGTGCTCCCCGAAGGGCTCGAAATCGTCGATGTGACAGAGCCTGCCGACAAGGTCAATGAAATCACCGCGGCGCGCTATCTGATTGATATTGAATTCTCATCCGGAGGCGAGGCCGAGAGCTTCGCGGCGGGCGTTGATTCAATAATAAAATCGGGCGTTCTCAACGCCGAAAAGCGCTCAAAGAGAGGAGTTCAGACCGTCAATCTCTGCGAGTTTATCGTTGATTTCAATGTATCGTGCGAAGGCCGCGCCGTTCATATCGACACCTGCCTTGCGACCGGCACCCAGCGCAATCTCAACGCCTCGCTCCTCGTCGATTCCCTGCTCGGCGAATTCGGTGCAGAGAGCGAAAAACTCAGCATTTCGCGCCGCGAGATATACACCGGAAATAAAAAAATATTTGCATAAAATAAAAAAATGCTTGCATTTTATAAAATACTGTGATATATTTATACAGCATTTCCGCCGTCAATAGGTGAAAAAGCCGAAGACGGGATTTAATTTGAAGATTAAAACGGGTGTTCCTCTGGCTCGAGTGTGTATGAACATCTGAAAAAAACGGAGGTTTATTCAAATGGATGCACTCAAACTCATTTCACAGGATTCACTCAAGGAAGAAGTTCCGGCAGTAGAAATCGGCGATACCGTTAAAGTAGCGGTAAGAATCCGCGAGGGTGAAAAATCAAGAATCCAGAATTTCGAGGGAACAGTTATCGCTCGTAAAGGTTCCGGCGTTTCCGAAACCTTCACCGTCCGCCGCGTATCCTACGGCGTAGGCGTTGAAAGAGTATTCCCGATCCACTCCCCCAATGTCGAAAGCGTTCAGGTCGTAAGACACGGCCGTGTCCGCAGAAGCAAGCTCTATTATCTTCGTGACAGAGTCGGCAAGGCGGCAAAGGTCAAGGAGCAGATCAGATAACAGATTCCGGTCTTTCGCACTCAGGCGAAAAACAAACAGACGAATCAAAAAGAAGAATCCGCAGGGTGAATACCTTGCGGATTTGACTTTTAATGGAACTGTAAACAGAAAAGCGGGATTACTCGCATTTAAGCGAAAAACGCGTTCGTAGGGGCGGATATTATCCACCCGCCAAAAGGATATGCGGAGCATAACTATCCTGCGGATTTTCTCTAGCGAAAAATTTACGGTAAATTCAAAATTAGATATAGTAAAATACAAAATATATGTTATAATAAAATGTAATATTATTTTTCATGCCCGCGGGAGGTGAGACGGTGACGCGGCAGATTGATACCTATTATGTGATATTCCGCAGGGAAACAGGCGGCTTTTGTTCTGCGGTTTTTGATATAGTTGATTCGCTCAAAGGCGCGATAATAGCGGTGTTTCTGATATTCGCCCTCGCATTCAGGGCGGTCGGAGTCAGCGGAACCTCGATGGTCCCGACTCTGAGTTACCGCCGTCACGACCGATTACAGGCGCGGGGATATCGTGGTCGTCACCCAGCCCTGGGAAAGGGGCATTCCGATTATCAAGAGAGTCATCGGCCTCTCGGGCGACACGATTGATATAGATTTTGACAACGGCTTTGTCTATGTAAACGGCGAAAAGCTCAGCGAGCCCTATATCGCCGAGCCGACAAACCAGAGCTACGATGTGGAATTCCCGGTAACCGTTCCCGAGGGATACCTCTTCGTCATGGGCGACAACAGAAACGTCTCGCTCGACAGCCGCTCCTCGAAGGTCGGCTTTGCGGATAAGCGGTTTGTGCTCGGCAGAGCGTTTTTCAGGCTTTTCAAGGAAACAGGCGCTATAAGCAGGGAGGGTAAATGATGGACGAATACGAAGTAAACTCAACCGGAGAAACTGCTGAAAATATAACGGAAAACATTGAGGAAAATATTCAGGATACAGACACCGATGAAATGATTGAGAACGCGAGGGAAATCCTTGCGGAAGAAGAGGAGAAGCCCGAAACTCCCGAAAAGAAAACTTCGCCTCTCTCCGGATTTTTCGACATCGTGTCGATTATCGCCTCCGCCGCAATCATAGTCGCCATATCGTTCCTCTTCCTTTTCAGGACTGTCGGCGTCAGCGGCGATTCAATGTATCCGACCCTTCACGACGGCGACAGGCTCATTCTTTCGGCATTTGTGATTCAGCCCCGCGGCGGCGACATAGTCGTCACCTGCCAGCCTTCGGCATACAGCTATGTTGAATCAACGCTCGTCAAGAGAGTCATTGCGACCGAGGGGCAGACGGTCGATATCAATTTCGATCTGGGCGAGGTCTATGTTGACGGCAAAAAGCTCGACGAGCCCTATGTCAACGAGCTCACCCACGAAAGAGAATCCTTCACGGCGCCCGTGACCGTGCCCGAGGGCTATATATTCGTAATGGGCGACAACAGAAACAATTCGACCGACTCGCGCGATTACAGAGTCGGCCTCATAAGAGAGGAATATGTCATGGGCAAGGCGCTCTTCAGAATCGCCCCGCTCGGCAAATTCAAGCTGGAAAGATATTGAAATGAATGAAAAAATGACGGTTCAGTGGTTTCCCGGCCACATGGCAAAAACCCGGCGCCTCATCAAGGAGAGCCTGCCGCTGGTCGACGCCGTCTGCGAAATAGTTGACGCGCGCCTGCCCGAGAGCAGCAGGAATCCCGAAATCGATGAGATAGTCGGTCAGAAGCCGAGAATAATCCTGCTGAATAAATGCGATCTCGCGGACGACAATGCGACAGCCGCGAGAATAAAGGACTTCGCCTCGCGCGGTATCACGGCTCTGCCCGTTGACTGCCGCAGCGGAAAAGGGCTGCAGAAATTCCAGAGCTCTGTCCGCGAGGTTCTCAAGGATAAAATTCAGGCGAATATTGACAGGGGAATGGGCGGCAAGACCCTGCGCGTAATGGTGGTCGGAATACCGAATACGGGCAAATCCTCTTTCATAAACAGGATGGCTGGCAAGAACCGCGCAAAGGCCGCCGACAAACCC
>CAMUZD010000213.1 GCA_947165115.1 uncultured Clostridia bacterium | reverse complement strand
CTCTGAATTCATATAAAGACGGAACCGCCGAAGAAATAATCAACGTAGTTAAGGAGGCTGTTGACGCCTACGTTGGCAGCGCTCCTCAGTTTGACGATCTGACCATGCTCTGCTTTAAATATGAGGGAAGTGATAATGTGCTGACTATCGACAGCAAGATGTCCGAAATATCAAAAGCAACCGAATATATAGCGGGTAAAGTCGAGAATCTTCCTTTCACTCCCAAGGATAAGAATCAGATTGAGATTGCCGTCGACGAAATCGTCTGCAACATCGCAAGCTACGCCTACGGCGATAAAACGGGCAAAGCTACCGTAGAATTTGAAAAGACGGAAAAAGGTATTATTATTACTATCAGCGACAGCGGAATCGAATACAATCCGCTCGAAAAAGAAGACCCCGACACCACTCTTTCCGCTGAAGAGAGAGGCATCGGAGGTTACGGAATATTCATAGTCAAGAAAGTAATGGACCATATTGAATACAACAGAAAAGACGGAAAGAATATTCTGAAACTATTCAAATACTACAGCAAATAATAAACCCCCGGGCTCAGAGAGCCCGGGGATATTTTGTTTATACGGATTTTGATTTATGACCGTTCACCTGGTAGTAAACCACAGGGATATATGTCAGAGCCGGAAGAATAAATCCGAGATATTTGTATTCAGACTGAACGAGCATATTGAAAATTCCGTGGTAGATGCTTGCGAGAGTCAGCAGAGCGAATGTTCCGCAGTAGAAAAGTTTCCTTCTCTTTTTGATAAAGCTCATTCCGTAGCCGACAGCAAGCGTAATCATCTGGGCATAGACAGCCTTTCTCGGCCTGAAAAATCTGAGCATACCGTAAATAAAGCCGATAAAAGCGAATACGCAGGTAACGATATTAGCAATTAAAACAGGATTCAATCGACCACCTCCGAAAGAAGCCCCGGGCTGATTCAAAGAAGAATCATTTGCCCTCTTTCATTCTGTCAAGAGCAATGCGGTAACCGCCGGAGCCGTAATTGAGACAGCGGCTTACGCGGCTGATGGTCGCCGTGCTGAGGTGAGCCTCTTTGACAATCTGCAGATAATTGATGCCTTCATCAAGCTTGATTGCAGCCTGAAAGCGCTGAGACATATCTCTGATCTCTTTGACGGTGCATAAATCCTCAAAGAACGCGTAGCATTCGTCAACAGTCTTGAGAGAAAGGATAACATTGAATAAAGTATCCATCTGTTCGCATTTCAAATCCATAATTAAACCCCCATATACAGAGTTGATTTAAGCATATTGCTTATGAAAATATACTAACACTTTAAACCGTTAAAGTCAAGTGCTTTATACAAATTATTCTCCGGATATTATTCCGTAATATCTGCCTATCCAATAAGGAAGGAGATAAACGGTCGGATCCTGGGCGCCTCCGCCGTAGGAATCAAGATGGAAAGAGCCGCTGTCGGGTCTGTGAACATTGGTTTCATCATAAGGCAGAGCAGATTTTATCTGAGGATCGTTATGCCATTCCTCCTGTTCCGTATCCCAGACCAGATCCCTGCGCCTTGAATTCTCCATTTTATAATGAATAAGGTCGTAAGGAATCTCGCGCAGAGAACGCACGCCTTCGCAGACATCGTCATCCCTGCCGGTCGCGGCAGCATGGATAAATGCAAACATCGGCTGTCTCTCAGGCCTCTCATACTCCCAGTGATCCTCCATACCGCAGAGAACGGCACATCGGACCGCCTCATTGTCTTCAAGTCTCAGCAGAGTCAGTGAAGCGAGGAAAGCGAGATTGTCGTCGATATGGCAGTAGTGGGCGTCTTTGACTTTATGTCTCATAACATTGAGCGGATAATGATAAGTTGTAACGAATCTGTCATAGACTTCATCATATTTCTTGTCGCCCGAAATATGCGAGCAGACTTTAAGGAAACCGAGGAATTCAAGAGAATTGATTCCCCTCTCGCTGAACCAGCGCTCATCAAGATTCAACGCGGCGGGATCCCAGCAGGCCCAGGTGGTGGGCAGGCCGTCGGCATCAACAAGTCTGTAATTATTGGAAAGAATATGGTCCAATATTCCGCAAAGAGCGTTTTTAATCTTTGCTTTCTCGGATTTGTTCGCGCAGAGATCATAATAGATACTCATGCCGAAGAAATGACCTGTCATCTCATCGCTCGATGTTTCGCCCTTCCATTCGCAGGATTTATCGGGCGCAGTATGCCACTCGGGATCGCCGTTGCCGAAGCCTTTATCGCCTTTATAGCGCACTGCTCTTGCTGTAAATCCGGGAATGCCCGTAATCTGAGTCAGCAGAAGCATGGCGTTGAGGCCTCTGCGCGCTTTTGCCAGCGCTCTCTTATCACCGGTCACGGAATATCTGAAAGACTCGGCGGCCACATAGCAGCCGGTCCAGAGGCCGTCATTGTCGCTGATATGCACTCTGCCGTTATCCATATCATAGCCGGGCTCAAGCTCGCGGTTGGCAATAAAGCCCCTGCGGATATGATATTTCTCGATTAAACCCTCATAGTATTCCGCTTTTTCGGCAAGCGTGGTATACTCGGACTTAATCAGCGAAACGCCCTTATCAGTGGCGGCATAGATATAGTTGCCGTCTGCCGTAACTGCAATATCGTTAATTTTATTATCGGGCATCCATCTGTCAGCCGAGAAATACTTTGTCTTTCCGCCGCAGAGATAAGCAAGACCCACATCGGTCGCAAAATAGATTCCGCCGACTTTATCGCGGGCAATCTTATAAACGGGGTTCGAAGGAAGACACGAAACCTCTTTTGAATCAATCCATTTTGAAGCTGTATCATAAATAACAGCTCCGCTTTCTGTTCCCATCCAGAGATAGCCAAGCTCGTCAAATGCCAGAGAATTGATATTCTTATCGGGCATATTTGAAAACTTTGGGATGATGTTTTTCCATTCGCGTCTCTTGCCGTGAATAAGGCTGAGATAGCTCTCGGTCGCAGCATACATCTCTTTATCGGAAACGGCAAGACAGATTCCATGACCGCCCTCAAGCTCACGGTTAACTATATCTTTTCCGGTTGAATTATCAAAGCAGACAAGGCTATTACAGGTCAGGACCCATACTCCGCCCCTGCCGGACGCAACATCGATTATATCCGAATCAAACGAGCGAACCGATTTCAGTTTGCCGCTTTTGATATAATACAGTTCATTGCCTGCGGATACGGCTACGGCGCCGTCAATCATAGACAGCGAGCCGATTTTTCCCGATATTCTGTTTTCGAAATAAGGTGTGAATCTGTCGCCTTTAAGGATAAAAAGACCGTTATCGGTTCCCGCTATAAGGCGGTTGTCACCATCAAGAAGAAGTTTTCTGACCTTGACGCAGGAAAGACCGTTCTTCTCATTGAAGAGCAGTTTTTTTCTCATTATGAATCTGCCTGATTTATAGCAACCGGCGGGTTCTCTCATAAAATCACCTTCCGAATATGATTTCAAGGATACTTTATCACAATAACAATTATTTTTCAAGGTATGGTTGCAAAGAGCGGGGATTTGATATAAAATAGCATTGAAAGGCGGGAAAAATATGCTTAAAGATTTATTGATTAAAAACAGATCTTACAGAAAATTTGAAGAAAGCGAAAGAATAACAAAAGAGGATTTGCTCTCTCTTATCGATTATACCAGATACACAGCTTCAACCGTAAACTTTCAGGCGCTCAAATTCAAGCCCGTCTGTGAGAAAGAAGACAATGAGGCCATGTTCTCATTTCTGAGATTTGCGGGCCTTCTAAAAGGAAAAGGCACACCTCCCGAAGGGATGCGCCCGACCGGTTATATTATCATCCTCTGCGACAGCGGCATAGCAAAAGATTTGAAATACGATGCGGGAATTGCCGCTCAGACAATACTTCT
>CAMUZD010000212.1 GCA_947165115.1 uncultured Clostridia bacterium | reverse complement strand
CGTTCATAAACTCAGACATACTGCTGCTACTCTTATGTATCAATACGGAAACACAGATGTTTTGCAGATTAAAGCTCTCCTGGGCCATGAGAATCTTGCAACTACTGAAATATACACCCACCTTAATGATAAGCAGGTCCGCCAGGCTGTTGACGACAATCCCCTCAATAAATTCAACTTCGGAATCGATGACGACGACGATGAAGATGATGAATAATAAAAGAGAGTGCCGAGAAGCACTCTCTTATTTCTTTTTAATCGGCGAATAATTTGCCATTATTTTTTTAGTCATACCTTTTATAAAGGCGATTTCAAGCAAAGCGTCGTTTCCCATTGCGGTAACGGATAAAACAACTCCCTCGCCGAATGTGTCGTGAATTACCGTGTCCCCTACTCTGTATGATTCATTATTCTTTTGCGGTTTTTTGACCTTTCCGCTGAAACCGCGGTCGGTATTTGCGGCTTTCTTTTTCTTTGCTGAATCAGGAGTAAATGCAACGGGACTGTCATATCCGGAAAATCTGCCCTGAGGTGTTCCGTAAGCAGTTTCAACTTCAAGTAAGTCTTTTGGAATTTCCGCTATAAACCTTGATTCGGGATTATACCTGGTCATGCCAAAAAGCATGCGTGTGCGTGAATTGGAGAGATACAGCATATTCTTGGCCCTGGTAATTGCAACATAAGCAAGCCTTCTCTCTTCTTCTTCGCCAGCCTGTCCTTCGCTGAGTGATAACTCTGCAGGGAAAATCCCCTCTTCCATTCCTGCAAGAAAAACAGTATCAAATTCCAACCCTTTTGCGGAGTGAACAGTCATTAAAACAACGGATTTCTGACTTTCATTATAACTGTCAATATCAGTCATAAGAGCAATCTGCTGCAGATAATCGTTCAGCGTTGCATCATCGTTGTTCTCTTCAAAAATAGCAATATCGCTTATTAACTGACCGAGGTTGTCGATTCTGTCCTGCTTTTTTTCAGGTTCATTATCAAGAGAATCAATATAACCGGTCTCGTTTAGAACCTTTTTGAGTAATTCCGAAGGCTTTTCTTCTTCCGCAGACCGCGAAAAGTCCGAAATCATTTCTGCAATTGCAGTCAGTTTCTTCGCGCATCTTGAAAGTTTCGGATATTCCTCGGCATTCAGCATCACATCAAGAACGGGAAGCCCAAGAGCAAATGAAATCTCAGTAACTGCGGCAAAAGATGCGTCGCCTATTCCCCTTTTAGGCTCGTTTATGATTCTCTGTAATCTGACAATATCATTGGGATTTGCAATTACATTGAGATATGACAAGGCATCCTTGATTTCTTTGCGGTCATAGAATTTATGACCGCCGATTATTTTATAAGGAATGCCGCTTCTTATGAGCGCCTGCTCAATGAGATTTGATTGCGAATTCATGCGATAAAGAACCGCAAAATCAGCGTAATCCTTACCGTTTTTGATTTCTTTCAGAATCTCGTTTGCAACAAACCTTCCTTCATCAAGATCGGAATCATTCTTTTTATATAGAATCTTTTTGCCGGCGCCTTTATCTGTCCAGAGATTCTTGCCTTTTCTGTATTTATTATTTGAAATGACTGAGTTTGCTGCGTCAAGAATATTCTGAGTTGAACGGTAATTCTGTTCAAGACGAATTACTTTGGCGTTTGGATATTCGCTTTCAAAATTAAGAATGTTTTCAATCGTTGCGCCTCTGAATCTGTAAATACTCTGATCGTCATCTCCGACTACGCAGATATTTCCGTATTTCGCAGCAAGCATGGAAACGAGCTCATATTGCATATGATTCGTGTCCTGATATTCATCGATAAGAATATACTTGAATTTATTCTGATAATATTCGAGTATTTTGTAGTTCTCTCGGAACAGCTTGACCGTAAAATAGATTATATCATCGAAATCAACGGCATCGGCTGATTTAAGCTTTTGCTGATACAGTTTGTAAATCTGAGCAATGTTTCTTTTCAGATAATCGGAAGAATTAGTATTATCATACTCTTCGGGAGAAATCATAGAATTTTTTGCATTGCTTATTTCATTGAGAACTGTTTTCGGCGCAATGATCTTATCGCTGATATCAAGAGCTTTCATGCATTCTTTGATTACACGCTTGCTGTCATCGGTATCATAAATAGTGAAATCGGAATTAAAACCGATAAAATCGGCATTTCTTCTGAGTATTCTGACGCACGCAGAGTGAAATGTATAAGCCCAAACGCTCTCGGCCTGTTCACCAAGCTTGGCGCATATTCTGTTCTTCAGCTCGCTTGCAGCTTTATTGGTAAAAGTAATGGCAAGAATCTGCCAGGGATTTACAGGATTAACGCTCAGCAGTTGCATAACAGGAGATAAATCTGTTTCAGGGGTAAGACTTGCCGAAAGCAGTATTTTCTCTTCATCCTCCCTTAATTCACCGTAAACCGTATCGCTGTTATATGCAGAACCGTATTTTATCAGATTTGCAATTCTGTTTACGAGAACGGTAGTTTTACCTGAACCGGCTCCCGCAAGCACCAAAAGCGGTCCCTCCGTGGAGAAGACCGCTTCCTTTTGTTTATTATTAAGATTGCTGAAATCACTCTCAATTATTCTTTTCCTGATTGAGAGAAACTGTTCTTTTGTCATATTTGCCTCAGATTGAGATCTCGTGAGCTATATTATAAACCTCGGTATTAACGACTCTCTGCATATTGAGAGCCTCATAAATATCATAGTTTACGATTTTATCGTCTTTTATTACGATTACTCTGTTGCTCTCGCCTTTTTTGAGAAGCTGAACTGCTTCATAACCCATAAGGCTGGCTACGATTCTGTCTTTAGCGCTGGGAGAGCCGCCTCTCTGAACATGACCGAGAACAAGAGAACGGGTCTCAACTCCGCATTCATCCTGAATCTTTCTTGCAAGCTCCGCTACGCCGCCGATACCCTCTGCAACCATAATCAGGAAATGTTTCTTATCGGTTTTCATTGTTCTGCGGATTCTTTCAATAACGTGCTTTTCAACATCAGAACTGATTTCGGGAATTACAATAGCGGTTGCACCGACAGCAATACCTGAATTGAGAGTAAGGTCGCCGCATCTGTTGCCCATAACCTCAATAACCATACATCTGCTGTGAGATTCAACCGTATCTCTTACTCTGTCAACCATCTGCATAATTGTATTAAGGCAGGTATCGTAACCGATTGTGTAATCGGAGCATACTATATCATTATCAATTGTTCCGGGAATGCCTATGCAGGGAATGCCTCTGAGAGAAAGATCTCTCGCGCCTCTGAAAGAACCGTCGCCGCCGATGACAACAATACCTTCGATTCCGTATTTTTTACAGGTTTCAATGGCCGCCTGCATGCCTTCTTCTTTTTTGAAAGCAAGGCATCTTGCAGTATGCAGCATAGTGCCGCCTCTGTGGATAATATCGGATACGGAACGGATATTCAACTCTCTGAGATCATCATCGATAAGGCCCTGGTAACCGTTATTAATTCCGTAAACCTTCATGCCGCTTTCGCATCCGGCTCGAACAACAGCCCTTATAGCAGCATTCATGCCCGGCGCGTCGCCGCCGCTTGTCAATACAGCAATTGTGTTCATAAATATATCTCCTTACTAAACAAATACTCGAATATATTACACTTTTTAATAATAAAAGTCAAGAAATAAGCCGTTATTGATTGAAAATTACATTATCAGAGCCCAATATCTTCTTTAATTCCCTAAGCATAACTTCATTACAGTCACATTTTCCTGCGTTTATATACTTTTTGCTGTCAGCAAAATAGAAATAAGCCGGTTCGGTTCCTTCAAATATTGATAACAGATTCTTGCAAATTTTAATCTGCGGTGAATCAGCTGTATCAAATCTGAGGAACAATCCTTCGGAAATGCCTCGATCATTCGGCAGGTATTC
>CAMUZD010000211.1 GCA_947165115.1 uncultured Clostridia bacterium | reverse complement strand
AATCGCCGACCGAGATCTCTTCATCGACAATTTCTTCAAGAACTCTTTCGTCAACGCCTTCGTAATGACCGCAGAGTATTGCAATGTTTTCAAGCTGACTCAGTTCTTTTGCTTTTGCCTGAGTGAGCACTTTGCCCTTGGGGCTCATATACACAAGATGCGGTCTTGTGCCGAGCTCTGAGCAGAGCGACTCAAAACAATCATAAATGGGTTGAGTCTGCATTATCATACCCGTCCCGCCGCCGTAGGGGGCGTCATCCACGCGATTGTGCTTGTCGAGAGTATAATCTCTGATATTTCTGCATTCTATCGTAACAGCGCCGCTCTCGCGGGCCCTGCCGATAATGCTCTCATTCAGCACACTCAGGCACATTTCGGGGAATAAGGTCAGTATATCAATCCTCATCGTCAAATATACCTTTCAGGGGTCTGATAATTATTTTATCCGAGGCAACATCCGTCTCGATTACCACATCGGGAATCGAGGGGATAAGATACTCTCTGCCGTCCTTCGTAATGTGCCAGACGTCGTTGGCGCCGGTCTCGCTCACATCGGTAAGCTCGCCGTAACATTTTTCAGGATTGTCGGCGTCAAATACTTTGCAGCCGATAAGCTCCGCTATGAAATATCTGCCATCGGGCAGATGAGCGTCGCTTCGTTTCATCCAGAGAATTCTGCCTCTGAGTTTTCGCGCTTCTTCTACGGTGTCGATGCCTTCTATCTTGACAAGGGAAATGTTGCCGTGGGGGCGGGAAGAGACTTTGACGCTCTCTCTGCCCTCGGAGTCAAAATAGAGGGTCTTGAATTTTTTGATGAAATCGGGCGAATCGCACCAGGGATTGACTCTGACCTCGCCGCGCACTCCGTGAGTGCCCGTGATTTCGCCGATTTCAAGGAACTGCTTAATCAATTTCCACTACGACCTTCTCGTTGTTGCGGGTCGCAGCTGCGCGCATTACCGTGCGGATAGCCTTGGCGATTCTGCCCTGCTTACCGATAACTCTGCCCATGTCGTTTTCGGCGACGTGGAGATGGTAAACGATGCTTTCGTTCTCGCCGTCTTCCTTGGTAACGGTAACCTGTGAGGGATCCTCAACAAGACCCTGCGCAATGCTGACGAGTAATTCTTCCATTAAAGGATACCTTCCTTCTTGAGAAGAGCCTTGACGGTATCGGTGGGCTGTGCGCCGTTGCCGAGCCACTGCTTTGTCTTCTCGGCGTCAACCTTTACTTCCGAGGGGGAAGTGAGGGGATTGTAGGTTCCGATTTCCTCGATGAATCTGCCGTCACGGGGATATCTTGAATCAGCGACTACTATACGATAGTAGGGATTCTTCTTTGCGCCCATGCGGCGAAGTCTGATTTTAACTGCCATGATTGTTTCCTCCAAATAACAAGTAATGAATTATATAATGCTACGGTATTCCGTATTACATCCCGAATTGCGAAGGGTCGAAGCCCGCGGGCATACGCATTCCCTTCATCTTGCGGCGCTTGCCGCCCTTTTTGCCGTTCATCTGTCTGAACATCTTCTGCATCTGCTTATACTGAGAGAGAAGTCTGTTGACATCTTCAACAGTCTGGCCGCAGCCGTCGGCGATTCTCTTTTTGCGCGAGGGGTTTATGATGGCGGGATTCGCCCTTTCCTTCGCGGTCATTGAGAGGATTATCGCCTGCATGCGGTCGAATTTGCTCTCGTCAACCTCAATATCCTTGGCCTTGTTGCCGATTCCGGGGAGCATCATGAGCATATCTTTGATTGAGCCCATTTTGCGGATCTGACGGAACTGGTCAAGCAGGTCGTTGAGATCGAATTTATTCTGCATGAGCTTCTTTTCGAGCTCAGCGGCTTCCTTCTCGTCAATCATCTGCTCGGCTTTTTCAATAAGGGTGAGAACATCGCCCATGCCGAGGATTCTGTTTGCCATTCTGTCCGGATGGAAAACATCGAGATTGTCGAGCTTTTCGCCTGTGCCTATGAATTTAATCGGCTTGCCGGTTACCGCTCTCGCTGAGAGCGCCGCGCCGCCTCTGGTATCGCCGTCAAGTTTGGTAAGGATAAGACCGTCGATTCCGAGCGCCTCATCAAATGAAGTCGCAACATTGACCGCGTCCTGACCGGTCATTGCGTCAACAACAAGGAGAATTTCGTGCGGCTTGACTTCCGCTTTGATATTCTTGAGCTCGTTCATGAGCTCTTCGTCAACGTGGAGACGGCCTGCCGTATCTATGATAACGTAATCGTATCCGTGAAGTTTTGCTTCCTCAACCGCGGCTTTTGAAATCTCGACCGGGTTTCCCTGACCCATTTCGAAAACGGGGACTCCCGCCTGCTCGCCGACCACCTGCAACTGCTTGATTGCCGCCGGCCTGTAAACATCGCAGGCCACGAGCAGGGGACGGTGATTCTCTTTTTTGAGCCTGAGCGCGAGTTTTGCGCAGTGAGTGGTTTTACCTGAACCCTGCAGACCGCACATGAGAACTATTGTCGGCGGGTGCGAGGCGTAGGCGAGGCGGGCGTTGGTGCCGCCCATTAGAGCTACAAGCTCTTCGTGAACTATCTTGATAACCATCTGGGAGGGAGTAAGGCTTTCCATAACTTTCTCGCCGATGGCCTTTTCGGTTACCGTTGTGGTGAAATCCTTGGCAACCTTGTAGTTGACGTCTGCTTCAAGCAGAGCCATGCGGACCTCTCTCATTGCCGAGCGAACATCCGCTTCATTCAGGCTGCCTTTGCTGCGCAGATTCTTGAATGTCGCTTCAAGTCTTTCGGAAAGTCCGTCAAATGCCAATTATCTCACCTCGCTTTTATCTTAATGAATTTATCAATCAGCTCTCGAGCATCGTCATTGCCGCCGATTTGATATAGACGCTGTAATCGTTTATCTCCTTGGAGAGTCCGTGATGCAGATTGTATTCGGTAATTTTATCGGAATACTCAATAATCTGATTGAGGCTCTCGCGCATATCGCGGAATCTCTTTGCAACTCCGAGACGCGCCTCCATTTCTAACATTTGGCCCTCGGCGCGTTTGATTGCATCGCGCACTCCCTGGCGGGTGATGCCCTCATTCTCCGCTATCTCAGAAAGCGAGAGGTCATCGTAATAATAGTATTCAAGAAAAGAACGCTGTTTCTCGGTAAGCATTTCGCCGTAGAAATCAAGCAGCGTAGCCATTTCGTAATTTTTAGCCACGAAAACCCTCCTTTCCGAAAAATGAGCGCAGAAAAAAAGCCACCTGTAAAGCACAGGGACTTTACAGGTGTGAATTATACAATAAAAGAATTGCCTTGTCAAGAAAAAATTTTGTAATCTTTCGCGTGTTTTTCACTTTCCGGTGTGGTAAACAGCGTGAATCAGCGTGAATTCACTACAAATTGTGGGTTGAACGCTCATCTACCCCAAGATGTATTCCATTATTCACTTTTGCGGTGTGAAAACATTTTTCAGACCCCGGAAATCGAAATATGTAAAGGAGTATAACTTTACGCGGATTATTTTATTTCAGAATTACGATTGTTACGCCGTCCTCTCCCTCGCCGTAAACGCCGAGACGGCTGGATTTTACATAGGGCGAGGATTTGAGATACCTTGTGACGGCGCTTCTGAGCGCGCCGGTGCCCTTGCCGTGGACTATCGTGAATTCCGAAAGGCCGGTCCTCAGCGCGTGATCAATAAATCTGTCAAGCTCTATGAGGCAGTCGTCAACACTCATTCCGCGCAGATCAAGGCGGGTTTCGGGCGCCATATTAAGACGGCTTTCTCCCTGAACTTTCTGAGTTGAAACAGTTTTTTTCTGGGGCGCCGCCTCGCTGAGCTTAAGGTCGGATTCCTTAACTCTCATTTTTGCCGAGCCTGCGAGAACCTCTACATTACCGCTCTTATCCGCCGGTGAAACAACCTTTGCGCTCTTACCGAGAGAGCGTATT
>CAMUZD010000210.1 GCA_947165115.1 uncultured Clostridia bacterium | reverse complement strand
AAAAAGCCCATAATTCTTCTCATTAACATTTTATTTTACCTCAGACATCTATATCCTCAAATTCAACAACTTTATTTGTTTTGCCGGATTCAAACACAGCTTCAACAAGCTTCATAAGGCGGCGCTGCTGATTGTGGGTAACGATTATATCGGCTTCTCCTCTGAGATGGGCAAATACATTCTTATAGTATTCGCCCCAGTCCGCCTTCTGTACGGGCAGAGGATATCTCTTTATCGTGTCATCGGTTCTCGGAGCCATGGTTTTGGTGATTCCCGCGCCGGCGACGATGGGTACGGCGTCTCTGTTTTCCCAGTCGGAAACCATGACGATTTCGCCGCTGCAGTCCCAGCCGGTGATGACCGCCGAGCCGTTTTCACCGAGCATATACCAGAGCGGAAGCTCGATGAAATTGCTGGTGGTTACTTCAACATAGAATGACAGGCCGTCGTCAAAAATCAGAGTCGTGCGGAAGCCGTCGTCGCAGTTTTCGTTCGTGACGTTTGTAAGCTCCGCATAGACGGTCTTAAGCTTTCTCGGCAGAGTCATCATAAGCGCCTGGTCGAGAAGATGGATTCCCCAGTCAAGCACCATTCCGCCGCCGTGCTCGGGCTGATTGCGCCAGTCTCCGGGCACTCCTCTTGAGCCCTGGACTCTTGATTCAATACGGAAAACGGGGCCGAGGGTGTTCTCATCGAGAATCTTCTTCATAGTGAGATAATCCTCATCCCAGCGTCTGTTCTGATGGACGGTAAATAGTTTTCCGCAGCGCTTCGCCGCAGCTATCATTTCCTCGAGCTCGCCGCTGTTCATCGCGACGGGCTTTTCGCTTATCGCGTTTTTGCCGTGCTCGAGAGCATCAATTACTATTTCCTTATGATAATCATTCGGAGTCGCGACGGTGACAAGATCTATTCTCTCATCGCAGAGGAGCTCCTCGCGGGTTGCGAAGGCGTGGATTCCGTTTTCCTCCGCCGCCTTTCCCCTTTCGGGGTCAATATCGTAAATGCCGACAAGCTCGGCATATTCGCCCATTTCATCCTTGATTTTGCGTGTGTGCCAGCTGCCCATTCCGCCGTAGCCGATAACTGCGTAGCCGATTTTTCCGTTTACCATAATCTGCCCTTCTTTCATAGCGCTTTATGGTTTTATTATATACCAATTTTTCAAAAATAAAATACCTAATTTGAAAAAAATAAAATAATTTTTATCCGTACATTATGCTCGGCATAATTATCTCGGAGGCGCCCTTGTCGGCAATCTTGAGCTCAGAAAACAGCGAGCAGGGATTTATCGCGCCCTTGCCGAATCTGCGCCTTATATCCTCGACTGCAAGCTGCATTTTTTCGAGCCGGTCAAGGCGTGCATAATCATTGAACAAATCGAGCTGGACCTCCTCCCTCGCGGGCACGAGATTTATCGCCCTGACCGTAATCGAACGGACCGGCACATACCAGTTATATTTCATAAGAAACAGCTTATAGGCATTCAGCGCGATATCGGCGGGCAGCATACTCGCAAGCGGCATACGGGTCTGAAACTGACGGATTATGAGGTCCCTGCTTCTTACGCTGACCTGCACGCCCTCAGCTTTGAGGGAATGAACGCGCAGCTTATGACCTATATCCTGGCTCAGCGAGAGAATAACCCGCCTGACCTCGTCATCGTTTTCCAGGTCGGCAACGCAGGTAATGCCGTGCCCTATTGATTTGACGGGCGAAACAAAATCCTTATGCGCAACGCGTGAGCAGTCCGTTCCGTTCGCGTAGCGGTAAAGCTTGAGTCCGTTCACTCCGAATACGCTTTTGAGAACGCGGATTTCCGTATTCGCGAGGTCGCCTATCGTATATATGCCGAGCTCCGTCAGACGGCGCACGGTTGCCCTGCCGGCATAGAGCAGGTCCCCTGCGGGCAGAGGCCAGACCTTCTGCCTGAAATTTTCAGGGGTGATTACCGTCACGGCGTCGGGCTTTTTCATATCGCTGCCGAGCTTCGCGAATATTTTATTGAAGGATACTCCTACGCTCACCGTGATTCCGAGCTCGGATTTGATTCTTGAATTTATCTCCTTCGCGATATCCTCAGCGCCGCCGAAGAAATTCACACTCTCAGTCACATCGAGCCAGCATTCATCCATTCCGAAGGGCTCGACCAGATCCGTATAATCGCAGTATATTTCGCGGGCAAGGCGCGAATATTTGAGATACTGCTCATAGTGCGGCTCGACCATTATAAGATCGGGGCACAGGGCGCGGGCCTCGTGATTCACCATACCGGTCTTGACCCCGGCCCGCTTTGCCTTTTCGCTCTTCGCGAGCACTATGCCGTGCCTGTCCTCCGTGGAGCCGCAGACGGCGACCGCCCTACCCCTGAGCAACGGGTCAAGCATCATCTCAACCGAGGCATAGAAGCAGTTCATATCGCTGTGAAGAATTTTTCTGCCGAATTCCATAAAAATCACTCAAATTCTATTGACAAGTTCATAATTTTGCGTTAAAATACGATTGAAGTTCGATACAAGTTCGTATTGATATTAGCATCTGCATAGAATTTTGTCAATAGAATTTTCAGTTACGGGAGTGATATTAATGAAAACATTCGGTGAAAAAATCAGAGAGAGAAGAAACGAGCTCGGTCTCTCGCAGACCGCGCTTGCCGAGATGTGCGGGCTAAGCGGCCGCTCTGTTTACGGCTATGAGGCGGGCGAAAAAATTCCGAGAAGGTCAACCGTCATCCGCCTGGCACGTGCGCTCGGAGTCAGCGACAGATATCTCAGCGATGACAGCATCGAGGAGGTCGAGGAATCCCCCACCGGCAAATATATAGCCGAGGCGGGCAGGCGCTACGGCGAGCAGGGAGCGAGGGATATCAAAGCTCTGCTTGAGGATAATATCGCCCTGTTCGCGGGCGGAGAGCTCTCACAGAGCGAAAAGGATACTTTTTTTGAGGCGGTTATGCGCGCTTATATCACCTGCAAGGATGAATCCAAGGCGCGCTTTGAGAGAAGAATAGGAGAAGACGGCGAAGAGGGCTGAGTATTATGACGCTTAAGGAAATATGCGCGCTCGCGGCTAAACTCAAAGCCGAATACGGCACCGATAATCCCGCCGAGCTCTGCGACGGGCTCGGAATTCATCTGCTGTATCAGGCAATGGGCTCCCACAAGGGCGCTATAAAGGGATTCGTGATAGGTGTCGGCGGTGTTTTCGCCGTGACAATAAATTCCGACCTGCCCGAAAATGTTCAGAAAATCATAATAGCGCATGAGATTTTTCACGCGATTGAGCATTGCGGTATAGGCATGTGCAGCTATCACGAAATATCGATGTTTGACGAAATATCCGAAATGGAAAAAGAGGCGAATATGTTCGCCGCGGAATTTCTGCTGAGCGACGATGAGGTGCTCGATGCGCTCAACGGCGACAATACCTTTTTCACCGCCGCCGCCTCGCTCTATGTGCCTGTGGAGCTGCTCGATTTCAAATTCCGCATAATGAAGCGCAAGGGATACCAGCTCGCCGAATCCCCTATCAGCGCCCACAACGATTTTCTCAAAAACATCAAATTGAAAAATGAACAGAATATATGTTAAAATCCGCGCCGATTTCGATGAAAACGGGATTATGCTCCCCCGCGTGATTATATGGGAGGACGGGCGCAGATTTCCGATTGACCGCGTGAGCGATATAAGGCAGGCGGCATCGATGAAATCCGGCGGTCAGGGTGACAGATACACGATTATCCTCTGCGGCGAGACGAGATATCTCTTCTTTGAGAGAAGCGCCAATTCAAAGGGGAATATCATCGGCAGATGGTTTGTTGAAAGCTGAGGGAACACCGCGAAGGTGTTTCCTGTTTTTTTTGCGAAGCAAAATATAATAAAACATTCCTCTCATAGCCCTCTCCGAGAACGGAGAGGGTGGCTTGCGAGTGAAACGAGCAAGACGGGTG
>CAMUZD010000209.1 GCA_947165115.1 uncultured Clostridia bacterium | reverse complement strand
TTCAGCTATTTCAGACCTTTAAAGGGCAATATTGTTTTTCAAAAATGTGTATATTGTTTTTTCATCTTCATTTAAAGGTATTTCTTTTTCAACCACAGGAAGAATTACGGTTATTGTATTATCTGACACTTCAAACCTTGGTTTTATTTCGCTGTCGGTGTAAGCTTCGTTTATTCTTTTGACTCCGGTTCCGAACCGTTCAATCTGATGAAGCCGGAAAAACACATTACCGATTATCGGATTTCTTAAAATTGAAAGCTTACCTGCGAGGTATTCTTCTTTTGTTATTCCATGCGGCAAGCCGCGGGGAGAAACGATTTCGATTCTATCCTTGAACATAGAGACTCTGATATTTGCGTTCACATCCCATGTTCTGTGAACTATTGCATTAACGACAGCTTCTCTGAATGCTTTTTCGGGGATAAGTTCTTTTTCCGTTCTTAGCATACCGTCAATTATTTCATACTGATAATACTTTTTGAACATTTCACAGGCAACATCAAATTGAGCAAGGCAGGATGTTTTTTCACAGAGCTTTCTATCCATAATGATATCAATGCTTTCACCGAAGCGCACAATGTCAATTCCGGGAAAGCTGTTTTTGTCCGCAAGAATCTCACCGGCAATATTATAACCTTCATCATCAGAATACAATTCAAGGGTTTTCAATATGTTTTCATCAAGTTTTTTAATGGATATCTGCTCTTTCAGCTTTTGCTCAAGTACACCGAATTTTAGATTTTGAGTCTTTGACGGAAGATCTTCAAATGATTTATTCTGGCCTTCAAGCAAAAGCCGGCGCAGTTCGACAGCATCAACCTCAACAGTAGATGTATCGTTTCTGATATAAGCTTTTGATTTATATAAATATGGTTTATTAAGTCCTTCGTATACTGTCAAGGTAATAATGTTATTACTGTTAACCGAAAGCGTATATCTCGGCTTAGGGGAAATACTGTCGTTTATTTTGTTTTCAATATCCAGGCAGGCAGACTTAGGTTCATTAACTCCAACCGGCTTGCCGGAATCGGTAATTCCGAACTTTATTTCTCCCGTTCCGAAATTTGCGAACGCACTGACTGTTTTAAGAAATGTATTGGTGATTTTTTCTTTATATTCTAAAACATTTGACTCTTTCATTGTTTACACTCCAATCTGTTTTGCGTTCATATAATACCACATTATGAACGCAAATGCAACCGTAAATATTTGCGTTCGCATTATCGTTCGTTTTATTCTTTTTTGTGAACGATATCTTTTAGGTTTATACGACTTTTTTACGCAAAAGGTTACAGTTTATTGAAAAACTTTTTTGTCAGAGGTAAGGACATAGGTTATTAAAAATAAAAAAGATAAGGAACCATATTTTACTATACATTTTTTATCTGAAAATGTGTATAATTGTCAATGTAAATCGTCTTATTATTGAGATATCAAATCAGGCCGGCAATGCAAAGGAGGTGAACTGGTGAATAATGATGTGGTTTTAAAACTGTATGAAAAGTACGCGCAGGATATATTCAGGTTCGCTTATTCTTATTTAAGTTCCTACAGTGATGCTCAGGATGTTGTCCACGAAGTTTTTCTGAAACTGCTGAAAAGCAATATCAGAATAACAGAGGGTAAAGAAAAAAGCTATATTCTCAAAATGGCGGCAAACAACTGCAAAGACCTTCTTAAATCAAAAAACCGTTCTGCTGTTATTTCGTTTGACGAATTGCCCTCAAGCGCCGAAGCATACGAAGATGATTTTAAGGATAACGAACTTACAGCGGCGCTGAAAAAAATTCCCGAGAATTACAGAATCGTTATCCACCTTCACTATTACGAAGAACTGAGCGTGAAAGAAACAGCAAAAATCCTGAAACTGTCGGTTTCATGTGTTTCAATGCGGCTGACAAGAGCAAAAGAAATGCTCAGAGAAGCATTAAAGGAGTATAGCTATGAAAAGATTTTATAACGAAAAAATCAGTGAGATTAAAATGGACAAGACCGATTTTGATTTAATCAAAGAAAAAATTCAAAACAACAAAACCGTATCCAAACCTGAAAACAGAATATTGAAAATTGCCGTTTCTGCGGCAGCGATAATAGCTCTTATGTTCTGCTTTCCTCAGGTCAGAACTTTCGCGAGTAATACAATCAACAAGTTTGTTGTATTTACTTTCTTTGACGGCACAAAAGGTGAAATGACAGAAGGAGAAGATTACACGGCGGTGTCAATCGAAGAGTCACCCGTTGAAGAGGACTTTTTCACTGTCGAAGACGGTAAACTGTATTTTGTTTATGACGGCAGCAAAGCCGATATTACCGACAAAGTCGGCGGGAATAACTATTTCAGATTTGAAATCACACGCCAAAACGGTAAATCGGTGCTGTTTATCGGCGGCGACGCCGGGAATTACGGTTGGTGCGAGTTGGTGTTTGATGCCAACGGAAACTATATTACAAACCGTATGTGTGTGCCGACAGGAAACAGCGCTAATAATGATAATAACGATGAAGTATTTTCTGATCCCGATTGGCTCGAAATAGCCATGCATAACGAGGGTGTGCCTTGCGGAAATCCGGAACTTGACAGTAAATTGGAAAACAATGATTAAAAACTTATAATCCCCAAACAAGTAATAATCAATAGCGAATTGAGCCGAGGCCTTCGCCCCGGCTCTTTTCATTTTTGGAGTAAATCGTGGTTTCATCTTATAGCTTAATTGCTGCAATCATATGATTCACAAGGGATTGCGGGTTTTTAATTGACTCCTATATAGGAAGAGGAACACTCTTCCGTTTGTGCTACCAATACAATGAAACTATTATTGCCACCTTAAAACATACATAATCATTTTTGTAATGTAGTGTTACACTTTCGCACTTTTCCTTGAATGAGAACAGAAAATATGATATTATTTTCAATAGAAAACAAAAAGGTAGCTTGAAATATGATACTTGAAATTGAAGATAAATCAAAATTACCAATTAGTTTAGAGATTATACAAAAGAGCTTTGCTACGGTGGCGGATGAATTCCATTTAACAAAGGAAAACTGTCCCGGGCATACTACTTTTATGACGCTTAACAAACTGCAGCATTCATTTGAATCTGGCAAACGGATGTTTTTGTATTGCTCGGGTTCAAAGCCAGTCGGTTTCTTCTCATTGAAACAGATTGACTGTGAAACCTGGGAACTGGATCATCTTTCCGTACTTCCGGAATACCGTCACTGCGGAATCGGAAAAGATCTGTTGGATTATGCCGAAGAAACTGTTCATGAGCAAAACGGAAAACTGCTGAAAATCGGCATTATGGAAGAAAACGAACAGTTAAAACAGTGGTATTTGCAGAATGGATTTGTATCGACTGGAACGAGCCACTTTGAACATCTGCCGTTTACTGTTGGATTTATGAAGAAGGATGTTTAATAATGAATTTGCTATTTCGTATCAGCAGAGCTAAAACACGGCTTTATTGCAGGAAAAAGTTGATTTCATCAAAAGAAGAATACACATCATTTTTGAAGAAATGTGCTGATGACTATAAACCGCAAGTATTAACCGTGGTGGATAATACAGTAAAATGTAAAGCGAAACAAAGTGAGTTGTTTTGTGTTATTCCGGAGCACAGTAATTTAGGCAGAAAATATGGCTTTCCTTATTCTGATGAATTAACAGATAAAGAAAATGCTTTTGCAATAATGAATTATCTGACAAAGCATACATATTATTGCGGAGCAACGAGAAACATTCTTCCTGATGACGGCATGGAAATACTGCGATATTCTTTTAACCAACCGTTTAAAAAAGCAATAAACTGCAGAGCAAAGGCAATTGCTTTAACGGATATACTTAATTCATATGGAATAAATTCGCTGCCCGTATGCTGTATGTCAAATGGCGGCGGCAGCCATTTTCTGGTGAATATATGGCTTAAGGAAGAAAACCGGAAGACCATAGAG
>CAMUZD010000208.1 GCA_947165115.1 uncultured Clostridia bacterium | reverse complement strand
AGACAGCGCCCTGGTCTTTCCGGCAATTGAAAGACTCGCGGAAAACGGCTTTCGTGTCTGGTATGACGAAGGAATCGATCCCGGCAGCGAATGGCCTGAAACTATAGCAGAACACCTTTCAAAAGCATACTGTGTCATAGCATTCATCTCAAACAATTCAATCAATTCAAACGAATGCAAAAGAGAAATCAGTTTTGCATTGAGAAAAAAAGTTAACTTTATTTCTGTTTTTCTTGAGCCTACTGATTTGAGTCCCGGAATGGAAATGCAGCTTTCGGCATATCAGGCAATTATCAAATATATGATACCTTCTGATAATGAGTTTTATTCAAAACTGTTTGAAGCGAAGGTTCTGACAAAATGCCTTGAAAAACAAATTACACCGCCTGACACCTTACAGAAGCCAATAATCCAACCTGTGATACCGCGGGAGGAACATTCCGTAATCAGATCTGTTCCGGAAAACATCCCGAAAAAACCGAAGAAAAAGAAAAATGCATGGATAATCGTTGTTGCAGTTTTGGTAATTGCAGCATTAATCGGTATAATTGTAGCAGTTTCCGGCTCAAAAAACCACTCGGGTATTGACAATGATACCTCAACACAGATCGAGGAAATCAAAATGTCAGACGAGCTAAGCGACTTTACTTTTAAACTTAACGGATTTGTATATAAGCTTCCCTTTGCATATACAAAACTGGTTGATAATGGCTGGACAATAACCAGCAGCGGTCAAAGCAGCGATACTACCGTCCCCGGTTCAAGCAAAGAGTTTATCACAATGGCAAATGACGGCAAAAGGATTACCGTACATATCATAAATCTCAGCGGCAACGCAAAAGCAATACGCGAGTGCAAAGTCGGAGGTATTCAATGTGACTTGAACGAAGGCATAGACTTCAGCATTGCCAAAGGCATCACCTGTGACACTACAGTTGAAAAAGTGCGTGACGCTTTCGGAACACCGACGGGCGATCATACCAGCCTCAGTTACTCTTACGGTGATTATAATTCTGTTCGCTTTTATATTTATGATGAAAACAGCGAAGACAGAAAATATTCTTATATTGAAATGAAGAATTATGTCGCCGACGAAAACGACAACACACAAACAAATGAAAAAACACCCGAATATCTTTCCACATATATTGCACCTGCCGAATTGGGTAAAGATATTGTTTCAGGCAATTTTATTCTGGACGGCAAAATCTATACATTACCTGCACCGATTTCAGAGTTTCTTGAAGATGGATGGGCAATCGCTTCTTCGCCGGGAAGTATTGTTTCCGGCGGTAAGGACTATGCTGAAATAGAAAAAAGCGGAGCAAAAATCAACATAAAGTTGCAGAATTTTGAGACCTATCAGACCACCGCGGAAAACTGCGCGGTCGTCAGCGTTACAGTAGACGAATATACGGATAGCAAACTGACACTTGAAATCCCCGGGGGAATCAAAAGAGGCCTTTCCAAAGTCGCTACCGAGGCGGTCTTGCCGGATGAATTTGATTCTTATGAAGGCACATACAGTTATTCTTATTCATACAGCGAGTACAGAGAAAGAGACTTTTCCATGTCAATCTCTGTCAGCAAGGAATCCGGAACATTGAACAGAATCAGCTTATCATGCTACACCTGGAATTATTAAACTGTTTATCAGACGAATAATTTACCATTTTCTACACAAGAATACGATTGTAAACACATCGCTATGAAAAATAAAAAGGCTGGAAACGGAGAAGAAACAAACGGCAATGCAGGAATCAGCGGGGGTAAACTGAATATACGACAAAATAATCCCGAAGCAAATAGCTTCGGGGTTTGATTTTTTCTGTCTGATTATTCCCACTCGACGGTGGCAGGAGGCTTGGCGGTGATATCATAGACAATTCTTGTGATATCCCTGACCTCGTTCGTGACTCTGCTCGACGCTCTCTCGAGCACGTCGAAAGGAATGCGCGACCAGTCTGCGGTCATGAAATCATCGGTGGTGACGGCTCTGAAAGCGACCGTGTAGCCGTAGGTGCGGGCATCGCCCATAACTCCGACCGAACGGTTATTAAGAAGTACGGCAAAATACTGATTCGGCTCGTTTTCAAGCCCCGCGTTCATAACTTCCTCGCGGAAAACCGCATCCGCTTCGCGCAGAATTTCAAGCTTATCCTCTGTTATTTCGCCCATGATTCTCACGGCGAGACCGGGCCCCGGGAAGGGCTGTCGGCGAACAAGATTCACGGGGATTCCGAGCTCGAGGCCGACTTTCCTGACCTCGTCCTTGAAAAGGTCCCTCAGCGGCTCGACTATCTCCTTGAAATCGATTACATCGGGAAGACCGCCGACATTGTGATGGCTCTTTATAACAGCGGCATCGCCTTTTCCGCTCTCGATAACATCGGGATAAATCGTACCCTGAACGAGCACATCGACCGAGCCGATTTCCTTTGCGATATCCTCAAATACGCGGATGAATTCCTCGCCTATGATTTTGCGCTTCCCCTCGGGCGGCGTAACTCCCGCGAGCCTTGAGAGAAAACGGTCCTTCGCGTTGACTCTTATGATGTTCAGGCCCATTTCATTTTTCATCACGCGTTCAACGGTATCCCCCTCATCTTTCCTGAGAAGGCCGTGATCAACAAATACGCAGATGAGATTATCGCCGATTGCCTTATGAAGCAGGACCGCCGCGACCGACGAATCGACTCCTCCCGAGAGAGCGCAGAGAACTCTTTTGCCCGCAAGCTTTTCGCGGTAACTCTCCACGGCGCCCGCAGTGAAGTTTTCCATAGTCCAGTCGCCGGCGCAGCTGCATATTTCAAACAGGAAATTTCTCAGAATCCTCTTGCCGTATTCCGTATGAGTCACCTCGGGATGAAACTGCACGCCGTATATCATTCTCTTTTCGTCCGCAAGAGCGGCGCAGGGGCAGTTATCCGTAACGGCGGTTATTTCAAAGCCTTCGGGAGCGCGGCTGATATAATCGGTGTGGCTCATCCAGCAGATGCTCTTTTCGGGCACACCTTCAAAAACCGCACCGCTTTTTACGGTCAGTTCCGTCTTGCCGTATTCGCTGATATCATTTGCGCTCTCAATCACTCCGCCTGCCATAAAAGCTATGAGCTGACAGCCGTAGCATATTCCGAGCACGGGTATCCCGGCATTCAGGATTTCCTTATCGTAATGAGGCGAATTTCCGTCATAGACGCTGTTCGGCCCGCCTGTGAAGATAATTCCTTTATAGCCGGCGGTCCTGATTTCGTCAACGGATATTCTGTTATAGGGCTTTATTTCGGCATAGACATTCATATCCCTGACGCGCCTTGCAATCAGCTGATTATACTGCCCGCCGAAATCGAGAACGAGGATTCTTTCCATATTTCATTCCCCTTACGCAAAGAGCACCGTCAAAAACGGTGCCCTTTTTATTTATTGATTACACGATACCCTGAGCGGTCATCGCGTCAACAACCTTTTCGAATCCCGCGATATTCGCGCCGGCTACAAGGTCGTAGCCGTAGCCGTATTTCTCGGCTGCTTTCGCGGAGGAATCGTGAATATTTACCATGATCTGATGAAGCTTCGCGTCAACCTCTTCTTCGGTCCAGCTGTATCTCATCGAATTCTGGCTCATTTCAAGAGCGGAGGTGGCAACGCCGCCCGCGTTGACGGCCTTTGAGGGAGCGACCGCCTTGCAGTGTTCTTTGAGATATGCGAGAGCTTCGTTCGTTGTCGGCATATTGGCGACCTCGATGTAATACTCAACGCCGTTTGCGACAATCTGCTCGGCTTCCTTCATGCCGATTTCGTTCTGGGTGGCGCAGGGAAGAGCAATGTCAACCTTGACGCCCCAGGGCTTCTCGCCCGCGTGGAATTCGACTCCGAACTTGTCGGCGTAATCCTGAACTCTGTCTCTGCCGCTGGCTCTCATCTCGAGAAGATAATTGATCTTTTCTTCGGTAACTATGCCGTCGGGATCATAGACATAACCGTCGGGACCG
>CAMUZD010000207.1 GCA_947165115.1 uncultured Clostridia bacterium | reverse complement strand
ACTTTTTATCAACTCAGAAAAACATTTTACGCAAATCTGCAACATAGCCGTTTTTACCCTGCTCAACTGTATAATTATATTGGGAAGGAAAATAAAACAGCATCTAAGGACAGCTTGTCCAAGGGATTACAGTATAGCAAACAAATGTTCGGTTGTCAATAGTAATTATCATATTGAAAAAAGAAATATCAAACATTTATTCAAAATACCACAAGGATAACTATTTATTGTAGCGTTAATAATATCAAAAACTATATCTTGATTTCAGCAATTTTGTTGCGTATTTGGCAACTTTTTGACATCCGGTAATAAATATTTACGCATTTCGGCAACATAGCCGTTTTTTCGGTAGGTCAACTGTATAATTATATTGGGAAGAGAGATAAGCCGGGTGCTGAAAACAATTCATTTTTTCAATGAATCTGCATTTTTATCATTTTTGAGTATTGTTTGCTTTGAAATGAAAACACTTTTCAATTTTGATAATCGCAAAAATGAGAAGTGAGTGTGTATTTGAGGCAACAATTACATTTATATACGAAAAACAATCAAATAAAATGGAAAAACATCGGATAGAAATCTCCGGAACGGGTCAGAGGTCGTTTGGAGGAACCCTATCCGGTTTTTTTATAAATCTATTATGGAAGGTGGTGAAATTATGAGCGTAAGCATAGCCAATCAAATCAAGTCCGTTATCGTTGCCGAGGGCTATACTATGAAGCAAGTGCTAGATATGCTTGTTTATGAATACGGCTGGAGTGAAAGCCTGTCCAATTTCAGCCGTAAACTGCATACGGGCAAAATCAAGTATGCCGAAGTGCTGCAGATAGCGGAAGTGCTTGGGTATGAAATATCATGGCAAAAGCATTAACTGTTGAAAAACAAAAATAATGAAAGGATGATTCTATAAGAAGAAGGAGCTGATTATTAATGAACATATACGGATATGTAAGAGTATCATCCACAGACCAGAATGAAGACAGGCAGATTCTTGCCATGCAGGAGAAAAATGTGCCGGAGAAAAACATCTATATTGACAAGCAGTCGGGCAAAGATTTCGAGCGGCCGCAGTACAAAAAGATGCTGAAAAAGTTAAGAGCCGGCGATTTGCTCTATATTTTGAGCATCGACCGGCTCGGGCGTAATTATGAGGAGATCCAGCGGCAGTGGCGTTATCTGACAAAAGAAATCGGTATTGATATCTGTGTTATCGATATGCCGATTCTTGACACGCGCCCGTATAAAGACTTGCTTGGAACCTTTATTTCCGATTTATTCCTCGCCGTGTTGTCTTTTGTTGCCGAAAACGAGCGAGACAACATCAAAAAACGCCAGGCTCAGGGTATAGCGGCGGCAAAGCTGAAAGGAGTTAAGTTCGGAAGACCAGAAAAGCAGTTGCCCTCTGATTTTCCTAATCTCATCAAAAAATGGGAGAAAAAACAAATGGCACTGCAAGATGTCTTACATCGGTGCGGTATATCGGAAGCTACATTTTATCGGCGGCTAAGAGAATATCGCCTTACACACGGAAGCGAGGTGACTTCAACGCTGTCATAATTCCTACTTTTTGACAAAAGTCCATTCAGATTATTGTGGTTTGAAGGATGCCCGATGCTTGCTGTAAAAATGATGAAAAGTCATTGATTTTTGGGCTGTATTTGTGTAAAATAATAATGTATTTGTTACTCTCAAATAGTAGAGCTTTTGACATAGGTCTTTATTTTTTATGCGGTGGTGAGGGTATGCCCGAAATACAAATAAAATCCAAACAGCGTGTTGCAGATCATGGAGAGGTTTTTACATCTGAGCGTGAAGTAAAGGCAATGTGCGACCTGGTTAAGCAGGAAACAGAGCGCATAGATTCCCGTTTTCTTGAACCGGCGTGCGGCGACGGTAACTTCCTCGCCGAGATTATAACCCGTAAGCTCGAGGTTGTAACGAAAAAATACAAAAAGAGCGCCTATGACTGGGAGCGTTACTCCCTGCTTGCACTGGGGAGCATTTACGGCGTGGATATACTCGCCGACAACTGCGTCGCCTGTCAGGAGCGCCTTTTCGGTATATGGGACAAGGCGTATAAAGCCGCCTGTAAAAAGGAGTGCAACGAGGAAACACGCAACGCGGCGAGGTTTATTCTTTCGCTCAACATCGTCCGCGGCAACGCTCTGAGTCTGCGGTGCGTTGACGAAAATCAGGAAGATACCGACGAGCCGATTGTTTTTTCAGAATGGTCTTTCCCGCGAAATGACGCTTTTATTTACCGCAAAGATTACACCTTTGATGAGCTTGTGAATGCCGATGAGAAACGAGAACAAAAAGATGAACAGATGAGCTTTTTCGGCGGCGATGAAGCGCCCGGTGATGAGGGCAGATTCATAAGCGAGTATAAATGCCATTACAGGAGGCTGGGCGAAAATGGATAATGGATTATTCGGTGAAATTTACAATCCCGATGTGCTTTCATGCCTTGCAAATCTTTCTAACGATGAGGTTTTCACTCCGCCGGAGGTAGTCAACAATATGCTTGATATGCTGCCGCAGGAACTTTTTGAAAACCCCGATACAACTTTTCTTGACCCTGCCTGTAAGACGGGCGTTTTTCTGCGGGAGATAGCGAAACGCCTTATCAAAGGGCTTGAGCCTCAGATTCCCGATTTGCAAGAGCGAATAGATCATATTTTTCATAAACAGCTTTACGGCATCGCGATAACTGAGCTCACATCTTTGCTTTCACGCCGCGGAGTTTATTGCTCTAAATATCCCAATGGAGAGTTCTCGGTTACAAAATTTGAATCTGCAGAGGGTAATATAAGATTCAAGAGAACGGAGCATAAGTGGAAAAACTTCAAGTGCATCTATTGCGGAGCAGCGCAGGGTCAATATGATCGAGGCGATGAGCTTGAAACTCACGCCTATGAGTGGATTCACACATTAAAGCCGGAGGAAATATTCAATATGAAATTTGATGTAATTATTTCAAATCCGCCTTATCAGTTAAATGTCGGCGTGGAAAAAGAAAACTATGCAATTCCAATTTACAATAAATTTGTTTCTCAGGCAAAAAAACTAAACCCAAGATACATAACCATGATTATTCCCGCAAGATGGTATGCAGGAGGTAGAGGACTTGATGATTTTAGAAAAGAAATGCTTGAAGATAGCAGTTTGAGTATAATACATGATTATCCTGATGCTAGCGATATTTTTCCAGGTGTTCAAATAAAAGCAGGTGTTTGCTATTTTCTTTGGGAAAAAGATAAACAAGGTCTTTGCTCAATAACAACTCACTTAAACGGTGAAACAATAGGTCCCGTTGATCGCCCTTTGCTTGAAGATGGTAGCGACACTTTCATAAGATACAATCAAGCTATTCCAATTATTCATAAAGTTTATAATCCTAAGCAAAAATCTTTTTCTGAGCTTGTTAGCCCTCAAACTCCGTTTGGGCTAGTTACAAGCTATAAAGGAACATCCACAAAACTTTTAAGTTCAGATGTTAAAATGTATATAAGCGGAAACGAAAAGCAGTTCAAAGGCGGTATTGCTTTTTGCCCAATTAACAAAATAACAAAGGGTCACGAAATGATTAATTGGCACAAGGTTTATATTCCTAAAGCTGGTAGTGGTAGTGATTCTTTTCCTCATACAATTTTAAGCAAACCATTTTATGGAGAGCCAAACACAGTATGTAATCAGACTTATTTAGTTATTGGACCATTTAAGGATAAGATAACTTGTGAAAATGTAATATCATACATAAAAACAAAACTCTTTAGATTTATGGTTCTTCAAAAGAAGAATTCGCAAGATGCTATGCGTGGAGTGTATGAATATGTTCCTGTGCAAGATTTTTCAAAGTCATGGACTGATGAAGAACTGTTCAAAAAGTATAATTTGACACAAGATGAAATTGACTTCATCAATTCAATGATAAAACCAATGGGTGACAATAATGACGAATGATAAGTATTATAATTGGTATGAAGACCTTTCAAA
>CAMUZD010000206.1 GCA_947165115.1 uncultured Clostridia bacterium | reverse complement strand
GGATGGCCCACCGCACCTATACCTGCGTTATTATGGCGGGGACTAAAAAAGCGGCGGATACGCTCTCCCGGGATCTGGAAAATGCGGGCATTTCAAATAATTTTTATCCTTCCGCACCCGATAAATTCCCCGAGGGCAAGGTTTCCGTCATTCCCGGAGGTTTGAGCTACGGTCTTGAATATCCCGGCTCCGCCTTCTGCGTTTTCACCTACAGAAAACAGACCGCCTCAAAACCGAAGCAGGCAAGAAAATCAAGCAAAAACGCCTTCAATAATCTGACCGAGCTTCACAGGGGCGAATATGTCGTCCATTCCGCCCACGGCATCGGAATATTCGAGGGCATCTCAAGCCTTGAAAATCAAGGAATTCTCAAGGACTATATAAAGATAAGATACGACAAGGGCGATATTCTCTATGTGCCCGTAACCCAGCTCGACCAGGTGTCGAAATACATCGGCGGCGGCAGCGAGGAGAGGTCCATCAAGCTAAACAAGCTCGGCGGCAGAGACTGGGAAAAGACGCGCACCAGGGTAAAATCCTCGGTAAAGGATATGGCGAAGGAGCTCATAGAGCTCTATTCAAAGCGTCTGAAAATTCAGGGGCACGCCTTCTCGCCCGATATTGATATGCAGAGCGACTTTGAATCGCGCTTCGAATACGCGGAAACAGAGGACCAGCTGCGCTGTATAAGGCAGATAAAACGCGATATGGAAAAGCCCTATCCGATGGACCGTCTTCTGTGCGGCGATGTCGGTTTCGGAAAGACCGAGGTCGCCCTTCGCGCCGTTTTCAAATGCGTCGCGGACGGTATGCAGGCGGCGATTCTCGTGCCGACCACGATTCTCGCGCTTCAGCATTATCAGACCATTCTCAAGAGATTCGACGGCTTCCCGATTGAAACGGCAATGCTATCGCGCTTCTGCACGAAGAAGGATATTGACTCCGCCCTGCTCGGTATCAGGCGCGGCAGCATCGATATTGCCGTCGGCACTCACCGCCTTATCTCAGACGATGTGAAATTCGCCCGCCTCGGGCTGATAATAGTCGATGAAGAGCAGCGCTTCGGTGTGGCTCAGAAGGAAAAACTCAAGTCTCTCTATCCGGCGGTCGATGTGCTCACGCTTACGGCGACCCCGATTCCCCGCACTCTGAATATGGCGATGACGGGCATACGCGATATGGCGGTCATTGAAGAGGCGCCGCAGGACAGGCAGCCGGTACAGACTTATGTCATCGAACACAGTCCGCAGGTGCTTTACGAGGCGATGGAGCAGGAGCTCCGCCGCGGCGGTCAGGTATATTATCTCTATAATAAAGTTGAAACCATCGAGCGCAAAGCCGCCGAAATAATCAGGGCTCTGCCCGAAGCGAGGGTGGCCGTTGCTCACGGCAAGATGAATGAGACGGAGCTCAGCGAAGTATGGAGGCGTCTTCTCGACGGTGAAATCGATATTCTTGTATGCACAACCATAATCGAGACGGGCGTTGACGTACCCAATGTCAATACGCTGATAATCGAAAACGCCGACAGGATGGGCCTTGCGCAGCTTCATCAGATAAGAGGCAGAGTCGGCAGATCGTCGCGAAGAGCGAGCGCTTATTTCACCTTTACGCGCGGAAAACAGCTCAGCGAAATCGCCGAAAAACGCCTTGAAGCGATCAGAGAATTTACGGAATTCGGTTCGGGCTTTCATATCGCCATGCGCGATCTTGAATTACGAGGCGCCGGTAATATACTGGGCGCCAGCCAGCACGGGCAGATGGAATCCGTCGGCTACGATATGTATATAAAGCTTCTTGAGCGCGCGATAGCGGAAGAAAAGGGCGAAAAGCCCAAAGAGCCCGAAAAGGACTGCCTCATCGACCTGCCGATAAACGCGCATATCCCGGAGAGCTATATTTCTAGCGTGCCGCAGCGCCTGCAGATTTACCGCAGAATCGCGGATATCAGGAGCGCCGACGACGCGCTTGACGAGACCGATGAACTTATCGACCGCTTCGGCGAGCCGCCGAAATCGGTGCTCGCGCTCATCAGGATTTCGACCGTCAGGTTCAAAGCGGCGAAAATCGGCGTATATGAGATTTCATCCGAGAGCGGAAGAATCGTCTTCAAAGCGGACGAGCTCGAGCGCGAGGCTGTTCAGAAAATTCTCTCTCAGTTCGGCGGCAGAATCAAATTCAGCCCCGGCGGCGGAAAGCCTTATTTTTCAATAAGTCTCAAGGACGGCGAGGATAACCTTACCCTGATTGAAAAGGTGCTCGACGTCGCAAATTCAAAGTAAAAAACAAAAACAGTTTGTTTTCCGTCAGGAATATGCTATAATAGTAACTCAAAGATATTCATTTGATTAAGGAGAGCAGATGAGAAAAGCAGGTATAAAAACCGATACCGTTTCAATCCGCCGCAAGCCGATAATTGCAGCGGTCTGTATCGGCGCGCCCCTGCTTATTCTGCTTGTCCTTTTCTTTATCTTCAAAAACACCGTCATCACAAATTACGCGGTGCGCTGCATGAACGGCAACAATTACGACAGCGCCCGCCTCGTCTCACGACTGGTAGGCGGTGAAAAAGGCGAAATTCTCTCGGATTATATCGATCTTCGCAGCGATATCAATGCCGGATATTCCGCCCAGCTGGCTTCTTTTGATATCGTAAAGGCAACCGGCTGGAGGGACAGGGCAAAATCCGTGAACGAGAGAGCTCAGAACGGGCTTGAGCCGCTCGCAGAAGAGGCCGGAACTCTCTATAAAAAACTGTATTCCCTCTGCCAGCTTGAGAGGGAATACGAAAATATGCGCGATGATATCCTTGAAATGATGAACGTTTTCTCCGAGATAAACAGGCTCTATACGCCCGATGAAAGCGGCCGCAAACCCGCCTTCACGATAGCTGAGGAGAGCGAAAAAATAATGCAGTGGGAGGAAATATGCCGCGTCCTCAGTGAGTTTGAGAATTCCGTACCTGGCGGCGATTCCATCTATCTGCTCTCATATCTTATCAGCGAAACATACGCCGAATGTGAGGATATCAGAAATCAGCTCCTCGAGCTCGGCGAAAAAGGATATTCCGACGATGACTATATCAAGGTCAGCGGCAGCGGCAAAAAGGTGTTCCCCGATATTGCGGGCTCGTCGGGTGTCTCCGTCAGCGTCGAGAGAAAAGAACAGTATGAGGAATATATGTTCACCGCCATCTGCCGCACACTCACCCGCACCCTCGCGCAATACTATACGGGCATGAGCGACGAAGAATAAAACGAAATATAAAAGCTCCCCTCACGGGGAGCTTGTTTTTATTTTCCGATTATCTTTTTTACCGCCGCGTCAATCCCGAAGCATATTGCCGTGCCGGCGGCGTAGCAGGCGATGTCGCCGAAGGAGAATGTGCCGCCGAGCGCGATTGAAACAATGCGGTTATCCTTCATCCCGATAAGTGAAACGAAATCGAAATACTGCAGAATTTCAATGATAACGGCGAACGCGAAAACAAAGAGCGGCAGAAGCTTCGGCTTTCGGGTGAATATGATTCTCGCGAGTGAAAACAGCAGCATAATAACGAGCACATCCCCGACACTGCCCCTCACAAAACCGTGAGCGTATTTTCCGATAAGAATCTCGGAAACGAGCAGTATCAGGGCAAGCGCGGCGTAAATCGGTTTTCCTTTTTTTATATTCTTATCCATTGATAATTTCCGTAAGAAGTGTCTGCAGCTTATCCGGTGAACCGGCACCGGCGTTTATCCTGTATAATGCTCCGCCGTATTCAAACAGGGCGATATAACCGCCGTCCCCGTCGGGGGAATAAATCACTTCTGTTCCGTCTATCCTGAGCTTTTTTTTATCCGGGAACGAGAGCGGCTTTGAAGCGGCATATTCTTCAAGCGAGCCGTCGAAAGCGAAATCACAGTAAATCATTCCCTGCGTTCCGTCTTTTTCAAAATCTGCAAAAGCATTGATTAAATCCGATGTGAGCCGTGTTTTTTCCGTTCCTTCTCTGAATTGAGCGGAACAT
>CAMUZD010000205.1 GCA_947165115.1 uncultured Clostridia bacterium | reverse complement strand
TTTGATTTTATTTCAAAACGCTTATCAACGAAGAAGAAAAAAGAAGCTGCTTACAGGCAGGCATACGAATGTGACTGGAAGAATAAAACAATAGACGAATCTTTTTATTGCATAAATATCACATTCTGGAATGAGAAGACAAAATCAACTGAAGAGTTTGAACTTTCCGAAAAACTGAAGGACGAAATCAAAGTGCATGTAAGCAACTGGAATACTGATAAATCATTATTCACATACCATGTTTCCCATGAAATGAAAGTGAAAAACGGAGTTTTTGCGGGACTATGGCTATATTATAAAGATGAAGATTCGGACGGTCCTTTCTTTGATGACTATGCCGTGAACAGTCTTGATCTGGTCAAAGAGAATAACAACACTTATCTGTTACCTCATATTCAGGCTGATATCGCCTCTCTGTTGCCGGATTATTGGGGAAACAAGGATACTTTCAAAAGCGAAAAGTTAGAATAAGAGAGCAACTCCCGCAGATTTTTCTGCGGGAGTTTATGCTTTTTATTTCAGCGCATCGTAGTATCTGTATTGCGTGAAAGAGTCTGTATCCGGCAGGATTTCCAGAATTGAGTATCCCTGGAGCCATTCGCTTTCAGGCAGGCCGTCTCTGTTGAAGCCGTATGAGCCGTAGCCTGAGGTTTCAAGATAGCAGAGCTTGATTCCGTCAACCTCAACGCCGAAATTATTCTTGTGATCGTGGCCGAAATATGCGGCCGAAACACCCGCTTCCTTCATTGCGTCAAAGAGCCCTATGTTGAATACAGTGGAGCATACTCTCTCTTGCTTATCGCCGATATAGAAGTTGCCTTCCTCGGCGGCGTCACCCATCTCAGGCAGCGGAATATGCATGAGCATTATTGACTTGTATTCATCGCCGTAATCCTTTTTGAGAGCGGCGGCTTTGTTTTTGAACCATTCCACCTGATTCTCATGAGCGCCGTCATAAGGCGTTCTGTCGCTGGTATAATTATAGAATTTTATCTGTTCGTCATTCAGCTCGTCAAATGTATCAAGGCAGAATATCGTTTCAAGATGATTGCCGTCTTTATCAAGCAGGTTTATCGCGTAGTTGCAGTTTCCGTCGATGTCGGCAACGCCTTTTCTCATAATGCATCTGTCATAGGATGAGAAGATATCGACCATCTTTTCGCGTGTAATCGAATAGGGATTGTCTCCTTCGTGATTGCCGAGAATTCCGCCCCAGTAAACGCCGAGCTTTTCGAAGATTTCGGCGAGCTGATGCGAGCGCTTGGTGTTGAATGCGCTGGTGACATTGTCGCCGCCCATGAGCACAAGATCGGGCATTTCCTTCTGAATCGCGGCAATCATATTCGCTATCGTTACATTCGAGGTCTTGTTTTTGCCGTCGAGATGCATATCGGTTAAGAGAAGAATTCTGAACGGCCCGTCGTCATTCTTTTGCAGGGTTACGCTGTCCGTATCGTCGGCAGTTATTGTGAGCGTATCATGATTGAGCGGCTCAATATTCTTTATTTTGTAATTCAGCGGATGCGGGAGCTGAGAGTATGCGATTGCGCCGCCTGCGATAAGAACTACGAGCAGAACGCAGATGATTATTTTGATTATTTTGCCCTTTTTCATTTTGACCGCTCCTTTATTGTTTTTATGCTTTAATCATACTCAAAATCTGTGAATAATTCAATATTTTTCGGCATATTTTTTATTCGGATTGACTTTTTATATTCATAATATATAATAGGGGTGAGGTGAACGGTATGAACTTCCCCGATTATTACGGCTACGGCCAGCTTTTTGCATTCAGCGGAATTGACGGCGAAAACTCCCATGACGAGGATTTCGCCGGTATGCTTATGCCCGGAAAGATAAGCATTCGTTTTGACGCGCCCGATGCAGTGACTCTTTCCGTTCCCTGTGAGATTGAGAAATTCGATGCCGTTTTTTCGGATGTGATAACGGGTGGGGAAGTAAAAATTGTATTTTACGATAAGAATACCGTGCTCGGTTTTTTTGAAAATGAAATAAGTATTTTTTCTGAGAATAACGCTCCCGTAAAAGCAATTGAAAACGCCCGCATTCTTTCAGCCGACGGCTTTTGCTACTGCCTCCTGACTGCCGGCAAAAGATTCGCTTTTTGCCGTGAAAAATCGGCGAAAAATGCGCTTGCCGCCGCGGAGGAAAAAATCAATGCCGATATAAATGCAATCTGTGAAAAGCGGCTTGATTACTACCGAAAAATGCCCGCATGCGATTATTCCGAATTCGAGAAGCTCTATTATAAATGCCTCTCAATCAACAAGGTCAATGTCTATTCACCTCAGGGCGGAATCAACTGCCGCTCAACGACTCCCGACCGCCTTCCTCACCGCCATATCTGGCTCTGGGATTCCATGTTTCACGCCATGGCAATTGCGGACTATGATGCTGCGCTCGCGAAGGATTCAATCAGGGCCGTTCTGCAGTGTCAGAGGGAGGACGGCTTCATTCCCCATATGATAAAGAGCCGCGAGGATATATCGGATATCACCCAGCCGCAGGTTATCGCGTGGGCAGCACTGAGCATTTATAAAAAAGACGGGGATAAATCATTTCTCGCTTATTGTGCCGATAAAATTGCCGCTTTTCTCCTCTGGTTTACCGAAAACAGAGATCTGAATAAAAACGGTCTTTTCGAGTGGAAAACCGATTTTGCAAATACGCGCTGCCGGTGCGACGAGAGCGGAATGGATAATTCCCCGCGCTTTGATACTACCGAAACGCTCGATGCAATCGACTGCTCCTGCTTTATGGCAAATGACTGCCGCTGTCTGGCGGAGATTTATTCGATTCTCGGCGAGAGTGAAAAATCGGATAAATTCAGACAGCTCGCCGATAAAACGGCGGAGAAAATCAATTCTCTTCTTTGGGATGAAAATGCCGGAGCTTATACCGACAGGGAGTTTTCGGGTAAACTTACCGCAGCGCTGACCTGCTCGTCATTCCTGCCGCTTTTCGCCGGAATTTGTGATAAGGAGCGCGCGGAAAAACTCGTCTCTCTTTTGCTTTATAAAGAAGAATTCGCCTCAGAGATGCCTGTTCCGAGCATCGCGCGCGACAATGAGTTTTACGGCGCGGATATGTGGCGCGGCTGCACCTGGCTCAATTATAATTATTTCATTATTTCAGGCCTTAAAAGATACGGTTATACTGAGCTTGCCGGTTCGCTTGCCCGCACAACTCTTGAAAAGGTCAATAAATGGTTTGAGCTTACGGGCAATGTCTTTGAATTCTATGATGCCGAGGATAAGACGGCGCCCTGGCATCTCAATAGAAAAGGCCCTCAGCCCGAGACACCCGATTACCGCAGAAAATATCACGCGATTACCGATTACAACTGGTCGGCAAGCTTCGTTCTGATGCTTCTGAGAGGGGAATACTGAGAGCTTTGCGGATGTTTTCAAAAAGTATTTGATTTTTATATAATATATGATATAATAAAATAGTTAAAGTATTCTTACAGGAGTTGAAATGTGTAAGATGGCAATAAAGCAAATGAAAAGAACATTGACTTTATTATTATCGATTGTAATCGCGCTCGGAGTATTCGTGCCTGCATTCGCGGCGAATATTACGGGCATCGATGAGAATCTGCCCGAGCTTGATGTCAAGGTCGCGGCGCCTCCGGGAACCTATGATAAAACCAGAGTATCTCAGATTACCGGCACGCTCAACGGCCAGAGCCTCATCACGACCGATTTCCGCAAAGAGACCGCGTCTATCGAGTGGATAATCATGATTGACACATCGAAATCATTATCCGAAGAGCATTTCAAGGCTCAGAAGGATGCCGTGCTCGAGGTTCTCAAGAATCTGCGCGAGACCGACCGCCTTGTGCTCTATACATTCGATGATACCGTCAAGCAGAAGCTCTACGGCAGCGAAAGCGCCGCGGCGGCGAAGAAGGCTCTCGAGAATATCGATTGCAAAGGTCAGGCTACCGCTTTTTATGCGGCGGCCGTAAAGCTCGCCGCGCTTGCAGAGCAATG
>CAMUZD010000204.1 GCA_947165115.1 uncultured Clostridia bacterium | reverse complement strand
CGAAAAATGTCACCTGGCTCAGATTCAACGGCACCGATGAAAACGGCAACACATATACAACCTATTACAAATACAGCAACTATAACAAGGGCACAACCGAAGTCAGCGTAACGGATACAGACGATGCAAGAGCTTGGAATATCCCGATGACATTCAATTACGCAGGCTCTCAGGTCGTCGACAACCAGACCTGGAGCATTGAATACCGTGAATCAGGTTCAAGTGAGTGGAAATCTCTTCCCGGCGAAGCCTTCAATGTCAAGGTCGGCAAGGATGCAGCTGCACTCGCACCCGCTCCCGAAGGTGTCGATTATGATCCCTATACCCTTATATCCGCGGCATATACCGGCACAGAGGAAAACGGCGCTCAGTATAAGATTTTTACTGTAACCACAACCGAGGATGTTTCCAAGGTCAAGATAAGCTTCGTCAACGAAACCACCGGCAAGACCAAATCCGCGACTTATCAGACCACCTCGACCAATGTCACCGGCATCGAAACCTCAAACGGAGTTTCTGTCTGGACAATACGCATGAAGATAACCGCCACCGCCGTAAACGACGAATATACTGTCCAGGTCCGCGGCTCCTCCTGGGGCAACGGCACAATCGCAACTCCGCAAGCATAACACGATAACTTAAAAGCCTTCCCGTTTGGGAAGGCTTTTTATATGGTCAGATCCTGCTCTCGACTTGAAGCGAAGGACCTCAATAAATGCCTTACTGCTTCTGCCAGATTTTTACATAATCGACCGTAAATACGGCCTTTGTGCCGTGGTCAAGCGTGATTTCGGCGGGCATGCAGAGCGAAACGCAGACATATTCCTCCTCTTCGGAGACACCGTTGCCGAAGCTTGAGCGGGCGGATTCCACGCCGTTGATATAGAATATGTATTCGTCCTCGGTCCATTTGAGGCCGAAGGTTGTGTATTCATTATAGATATCGCCGGCCTTGAATTTGCCGAGAATGCGCGAATCGAGCTTGTCGGGATTGTCATCATAGCCGTTGCAGTGGACGGTCTGGACTACCGCGTTTCTGCGCAGGGTGCTCGTTGAACCCGAATCGCAGGATTCAAAGATATCAAGCTCCGCGCCGCCGGGGCCGCCCTTCGATATATCGTGGTCGTAGGGGTGCTCCGCCTGAATCCAGAAGGCGCTCCAGAAATCGGCCGTGTCGCTGCATTTGCATTTTATCTCAAAATAGCCGCGGCAGTAGGTCTTTTTGAGCTGAATGTCGCAGGCATACCAGCCCTCGCCGTATTTGCCGTCTGTCAGGTATTCGCCGGTCATAATCAGGTTACCGCCCTCGACCTTCGCCTGATCGACGGTCTCGAAACGGCCGTTTCCGCCGCCCTCATAGCGCGATTCCCAGACATCGAGGTTCAGCGCGTCGCCGTCGAATTCATCCTCAAAGACGATTGAATAACCGTCGAGCGAAAGCGCTTCGCCGAGCGGCGTCACCGGATAATCGGAGATTACGCATCCGAACATTTCGATAAACGCGATGAATACGGCCGCGAGTTTCTTGAAAGAAAAACCTCCTTCAAATAGAGCGGAAGCGAATCTGCCGATACGCAGAACGGCATCCTGCTGCCTGAACGCAAAATTCAGGGAATTCATCAGATTTTCGAGCATATTATCCCTCCGAAGTTATATTTTTCAAAAAAATTATATCACCGAAACAGCATAAATTCAATACTCAGAGTGTAACAACCACAATATATTGTGTATCAAGCGTTCTGAGCTCTTTTTTCGGAAAATTTTTTCAAAAAACGCTTGACAAACCCCATACCCGCAGCTATAATATAGGTGCATAGTATCCAGCTAATATTATGCATCTGCAATTTGTGAGCAACAATTACAGAGCCATCCGATAAAAGACGGAGAATGTTATGTTCTCCGTCTTTTATCGTCCATTATTATTCTAATTTGGAATAATAGCTGTTTGGCTTACAAATATAAAAAGAGAGGGAATCGCTTCCCTCTCTTATGTTTTTCCGGTTTATCAGTCGTTTGAGCCGAAGGAGATTGCGCCGCCGGCCAGGCCGCCCGCCGCCGCGTTTTCGGAAGAATCCATAACGGCGTCGATTGCGAGGACTACGCCGAGAACTATAATCTCGTCCTTTTCGCTCGCGATGTCGATTTCAAAAGCGTCGCCCCAGCTCATCCATTTCTTGTGGATGCCTGCGATTTCCTTTTCGCCGTCATAAATCGAATAATCGTGTGCTGTGAAATTGCCCATTATTTCCCAGCCCGGGCCGTTCACGACATATTTGGGCTTGAGAAGGCTGAACTTCTTTGAAATCTCGGCGACCTGCTCGCCGCCGATCTCCACGAAAAACTTCGGCATGAAGGTAACGACCTTCTGTCTGATGAAGGCGACCTCATTCTGCTCCGCGTCAAAGATAGTCAGCTTCTTGCCGACCGAGAGAACTTTGCCCTCGACAAAGTATTTGTCGTTGCCGAGCTCGTCCTTTACGTTGCTCTTGTCTTTCCAGGAAAACACTTTCTGTTTGAGATAAAGTTTCATAAGCAGCTCCTCTTTTATTTTACTGAATCTGAGTTATGTATTTTGTGCTGACGTATCCCGAATAGGCGCCGTATTTTATCTTTGCCCATTCGCCGTCAACCGATTCTACGATAATTGAAGTTCCGTTTGGAATTTCCGTTAGTTTTTCGGCGTAGATGCTCGGCTCGGCGCGCATATTCAGCGTGCTTCCGTTTGTGGTGACTCTGTAGTTTTCAACCAATCCGGTCTGCGGCGCAGTTGTTGTGTTCGCGGCGTTGAACAAATCCTCGTTGACGGTCAGGATTCCCCATTTTCCGCCCTTGTTGGCGATATATTTGCCGTCTTTGCCCTGCAGGATTTTATCGAAATCGAAGCTGACAACCTCTCTGCCGCGGCGGTCGAGAATACCGAATTTCGCGTTCTTGGTGACGGGAACAAGCCCGTTTCTGAAGGAATAGGGATTTTCACCCGCGCTGTCATATTCAAACGGAATCTCAACGCTGCCGTTTTCACTGATATATCCGAATTTTCCGCTCTGGCTGACCGCGGCAAGACCTTCGCTGAATTTGCCCGCTCTGTCATAGCTGAAATCTATCGCGACCGTAAGACTGTCGTTGACGTAGCCGTATTTTGCGCCCGGCTCATCGGATTGGGCAACGGGCATGAGCTTTACTCCGGGCTTGAGCTCGGCGGGCGAAACGCGGTCAATGTAACCGTCTGCGCCGTACCAGCAGAGTTCGCCGGATTCATCGTTCCAGTAGGCGATTTTTTCGGGGTTGTCGGGCTTGTTATACTGCTTCTTGCCGATTTTTCCGGTTTCGGCGTCAACTATCAGGGGATATTCGGAGTCCGGTGTCCTGGCGATGACTTTTGAACTGAGCCATTCGTCGCTGACCACCCTGAATTCATAGTTTCCCGCCTTTTCGGTTACTGTGCCGTCAAGGGTCATAAGCCCCTTCTTTCCCGAAGAATCGGTGAATACGCAGATTTCTTCGTTAAGGCATTCCGCGTTTTTTACATCCTTGAGCGCGGAAACCGAAAAACTGTATCCGGAATCCTTATCTTCCTTCTTTGATTTCACGCCTTTTACTATCGCGGAAACAAGCAGGATAAAAAGCACAAGTATCAGCGCCGCCCCCGCGACAAGGATCAGTTTTCTCTTGTCTGATTTGGTGAGTTTTTTCATTTTATATCTTCCCGTCGGGTAAAATTTTTGTTTAGATTATAATTTTAACATATCGGATTGAAAACTTCAATGATTACGCGCCAAAATTTGCCCTTTTTAGGTATTGATATTAAATATTTTTTATGATAACATAAATTGAATATTCGTGAAGTATTCTTAATTCTGAATGCCGCCGGATTACAAAGATTCATTTGAGGAGAAAGTATATGACTATCAATAAAACAATTAACGGAAATCAGGCAGTCTATGCCGTTTCGGGCAGACTTGAAACATTAACCTCCCCCGAGCTTGAGGAAGCTCTCAAAGCCGATCTTGACGGCATCACCGATC
>CAMUZD010000203.1 GCA_947165115.1 uncultured Clostridia bacterium | reverse complement strand
CGATGAGAGCTATCTTTCATCCCATGATGCCGCCTATATCTCTCCCGAGCAGAGCGTTGATATTTCAACCACCTTCTTCCCCGACAGAGTCTGGCTCTTCTACGGCCAGAAGCATGAGCTCGAATATAACAACACCGCTATCCGCCTCGCTCTCGATCTTGCCCTCGGTAAGATTACAAGCAGCGAAGACGATAATAACATTTATCCGAGATTCAATGAATCGAGAGACCTCAAGCGCCTCAACAGAAGCTACAGACCCGACCTCGAAAGATGGCTTGAAAGCAATACCCTGAGCGCGGAGCAGCAGGCTTTGCTCGATCAGAATGAAGCCGCCGCATCGGAGATGGAGAATTCCGTAATCAACCACAGGGAAGCCGATGACAAGATAATCGAGGCTTATCGTCAGATGCTTATCGCCTTCGGAGTTTACGGCCCGGATAAGGACGATTCCGAATCCGATTTCACGACCAAGGCTCTCAAAGGCCTCAACGACACTGTCTATAATATCTTCGGCGCCAAAGGCTTCGCGGATATATTCAGAAAGTAAATATAAAAATCCGGAGCAGCTTGACGGCTGCTCCGTTCCTTTTACCACCATACGAATATCGCTTTGAATATTCCTGCTATGCCTTCGATTATTCCGCCGAAAATCGCGCCTGCGGGCAGCAGGGTGAGGGGATTGAACGAGAAGAGTATTCCGAGCGGCAGCAGGCTGAATCCTTCACCGAGCAGATTGAGGCTGTGCTCCAGATCCTCTTTTTTAGCCTCAGCTCTTCCCGAGACGCTGACCGGCAGCTCCGTATGCAGTATCTCGTTCAGATAGAGTTTCAGCGTATGATCACCTGCTTCATCAAAGCTTATGTCGAATGAGGAAGGCCCTTGAGAAATAAGGGCGTCATCCATATAAACCTTGTATTCATCGCAATACGGGCCGCTCATTGAAAACTTGATTTTATCTCCCTGCGTCACGCTCAGGGTTCCATAAGAAGCGTCAACAAAGTAGTTGCCGTCATACTTTTTATATGAATAGAGTGTTTCACCCGAACCGCTTGAAAAATATGAAATCTGAGGGTTTCCGTTCCCTTCGGAATCGGCAAATGAATTCGCGAGAATATGGAATTTGAAATAACCGCTGTTTGAAATGAAATGAACGAAAATGGCAAAATGCTCTTTGCCGTTTATATTCTTTCTCTCAATTATATAGTCCTCTTCCGGAACCTTGAATATTTCCAATGTCATATTTGAATGCAGAGGATAATATTGAAGATACAGCTCAAACGAATCGGTAATTTCTGTGTATTCCGGATCTAGCTGAATTGTCAGGAATCTGTCGTTTGAGGCGTATATCCACTGGCTGCACACGCCGAGCAGTTTGTCTGTGTTGTAGTTCACGGCAAATGCCTGCGGGATGAATGCGCAGAGGATAAGGCAGAATGCGAGCGTTGAGGAGAGAACCGCTTTTGATAATCTTCTGATTTTCATAATCACAACTCCTTATTTTTTCGGAAACAGCAAGCCCTTTCCGTAAATAAGTGTCGCATTTCAGCCTTTCTGTTGCACTGTGATTGTTAACATTTTGTAAAATAAGCACTTTGCTGTATGACAGCTTGTCTGTGTTTGAGATTCTTCGGCGCAAGCGCCTCAGAATGACAGGGTTTGGTTTGCCGGAGAACGTAGGAGCGCGGCTCCGCGTTTTGATTTTGCCGCAGAGGAATAAATTCTGAAAAATTGTTGATAAGCAAATATCCATTATGATATACTTAATCATATAATATCAGTACAGTATTTTATTATTTTCTTTCAGGGAGGAAATGTTATGCCAAAGGGGTTCAAAAAAGTGATTTCTTTCACGCTTTGTATTATTTTATTTCTCGGCATTCTAGCCCCAGGTTCAGACGGTTTGAGCGATAACTTAGGCCTTTTGAGTATAAAGGCCTCGGCTGAATCGGAAGGAGGATGCGGAGACAGTGTAACCTGGTCTTTCACTGATGGCGTGCTCACTTTTGATGGCATAGGTGTTATGTCTTTTACAAGAGCAGGTCACGTTTATTATGATAGCAGTTCTTATCCTTGGATGTCATTTGCCGAAAATATACAGAAAGTCATTATAAATGATGGAATACTAAATATCGGTTACGGTGCATTTAAAGACTGTATCAATCTGAGTGAGATTACAATACCTGACAGTGTAAGAGAAGTTGGCGAAGAAGCTTTTTACAATACCGCTATTTATAATGACGAATCGAACTGGGATAACGGCGTTTTATATGTCGACGGATGTTTAGCCGCTCAGCAAATAGAGTCCGAGACTTTAATTGTTAAAGAAGGAACTAGATTTGTTAGTCCTAATGTATTCTGTGATTGTTTAAATCTTAGAACCATCACTCTTCCTGACAGTATTACCGCAATAGGTTACGGCGCGTTTTTGAATACCGGGTATTATAATAATCCTGATAACTGGGAAAATGGTGTTTTATACATCGGAAATCATCTTATAAGAGCAATAGACGTAACCTGTGAATATAATATCAGGCCAGGAACAGTTTGTATAGCGGATTACGCTTTCGGTTCTTTTTATTTAGAACCCATTGGTGAATATGATACTGGATGTCCTGAACTAACAGGTGTCAGTATTCCCGATAGTGTTCATTCAATCGGTTCTTTTGCTTTTTCTCTATGTACAAAACTCAGAACGTTGAATCTTCCTTCTGGTATTGATGCTTTGAGAATTGGGACTTTTGAGCAGTGTAGGCGGCTTAATGGCGTAATTATCCCCGAAGGAGTAAAGTATATTGAATCCGGTGCTTTTATTCTATGCATGTCAATGACAAGCATTAATATTCCCGACGGAGTTTTATACATGGGAGAAAAAGTATTCTTTATGAACATTGGATTAAAAAACGTTTTTATCCCGAAAAGCGTCAGAAGAATTACAGTTTATCCTTTCGATTATTGTCTGTCACTGGAAGAATTAGAGGTTGATCCTCAAAATCCTTACTATTTTAGCAAGGGAAACTGCCTTGTTGAAAGAGAAATTGGCTGGTTGATACAAGGCTGCAATAACAGTATTATTCCACTTGATGGAAGTGTAAAATATATTGGGGAATATGCGTTTCGCGGCTGTATCAATCTTGACAGCATTACTATTCCCGACAGTGTAATTCAAATAAGTTTGGGAAATTTTAACGGCTGCATAAGTTTAAAATACATAACCCTTCCTAAATTTTTTACTTTAGTTGATTATAATTCTGGTTATACAGCTGACTATAGTTATGAGCACAGTTTTCAATTGGTGTTTGATGAATCTGATATTAGAATGTGGCAAGAAGAATATAATACCTCCGTTGCTAACGGAGAAGACTATGTTTACGGTGCAAAAATTGAAACTATAAAATATCTGCTTGACCATACTGAACCGGAACTGTCTGATATATATTATGCAGGAACGCAGTCTGAGTGGAACAGTTTTTCCGGCAAGGGCGGATTGACAAACAGTGACGCGACCGTTCACTGCTGCGGAGATTATCCCGAGCATATTCATAATTGGTCATATTCGGTTTCAAGAGAACCGACCTGCAGCCGTATCGGCAAAAAAGTGAAAACCTGCACAGTATGCGGCATAAAGTATGACGAACCGATTGATAAAACAGACCATATTGCCGAAACCGTCACTGTTTCGCCCACCTGCACCGAACCGGGCTGTGAGTATACTCAATGTAAGTTTTGCAAAATGAGAATCGGTGAAGAAACATTCATTTCTGCACTCAATCACGATTATATTCATCATGACGGAAAAGAATCAACCTGCAAAGAGCATGGATATAAAGCATACGATACCTGTTCAAGATGTGATTACACGACCTATGAGGAACTCCCGCTTGCTGGCCACAAACCAGGCGAATCAGTCGTAATGAATGAAATGGATTCCACATGCATTAAAGCCGGAGGATATGATGAGATTATCAGGTGTTCAGCTTGCAATGCGGTTCTCAGTAGTGAGCATAAGACAAAACCGATTGCTGCTCATAAGCCGTTACCTGCTACCAAAGAAAAGGAGATTAAAGCAACCTGCATCGATGC
>CAMUZD010000202.1 GCA_947165115.1 uncultured Clostridia bacterium | reverse complement strand
AGAGTTCGAACCTCTGCACTCCGACCATAATCCTACTCTAATTTTGATAGAATTAGGGTAGGGTTTCTCTTTCCCTTATATATCAAGGGTTTCGGGACTTTTTGACAAGTGAACGATAGGTAAAAACGCCTCTCCGGAGCACTTCCGAAGGGGCGTTTTTTGCGTTTTCAGGCATTTTTTCATTTTTGCTCAAAACAAATCGTTCAATTTGAGGGGGTATCGTTCATTTTGAGTAGGAATCGTTCAATTTGTGATTTCGGTGTCTGAAAGCAGGTCTCGCATCCCCATTTTTTCTGTCAAGTCACCGAGGGATTTGTCATATTGAGCCTTTGAAATGGCTCGGCATCCAGTGTGCGCTTCTGCCGGAGAAATAGGTCTTTTTTCTTCAGGAGTTAAAGAGGAGTAGTTCTTTTCCATACCATCACCAACAGATTATTCAAAATCTTGTCAATTGACGAACCCTTATTCTTTCACAGATAATTCTTGCCTTTGCGATTATTAAGACATATATTACTATAAATGCCAATATAGCCCATAGTCTAAAATGAAATAATCCGACCAAATATAATATTCCAACAATAACGGCATAAGTTACAGTGAAACAAAAACTTCCAAATGCCGGCGATGAGCCTTTCGTATAAAATACTCCGACTGAAACATATGCAATTACAGGTATTATCAGCCCAGCAATATAGTTTATTATTACTGCCCTGTCTCCCATGCTGACAAAGGGATTGGGTAAAAGGAAAGTTCTGATAAAATATCCAATTATACTAATTATTCCGTAGAAAGAGAATCTTTTCAAATGGTCACTCCATTAATATTTTCGCTATCAGTCTTTGATTGCAAAGAAGAAGCATCAATAATTGTTATTCTTTCATCAAGCAAGCGCGCTGAAAACTGTTTTAACTCATCTTGGTTTAAAGTATCTAATGGTTTCACTTGTATCGGAGATGCGGCAACAGCTTCACAAGTGTAATTAAACGGTCTGATTCTCCACAAATACTTTTCTGAAACATCAGTACCGATATGTTTTTTTATGGCACAAAGAATCGACTCGCGTTCCTCTTCAAAGTTTCTTAAAATATTAGTCGCAGGATTACCTGAAGGATATTTCACTTCGCCGTTGCCATATTTATTGCTTTTAACTACAATAAAAGATGAAAGATTCAAGCAATATTTCCCATCAATATCCTTAAAAATTTCAAAACAATCTTCTTGTTCGTTAACCACTATATCATCTATTATTACTCTGGAATATTTTGCACTTTCCTCCAGATTATATGCTTTCACTACAGCCGGGCCGAAAGTAACTCCGTTTGTATTATAGTATTTCCCTTTTGTAATTCCGCCTCGAAACAAAAGCCCTAATTCTGACTTTAAAAAACTTTCCGCTATATAAATTGGGGCGATTAAATTAGCAAAATTCTCAGAGGAAAGGACTATGCTGTCAGAAAAGAATGATACTTTAACTTTTAAATTTGGAGAAGTATTAAATAAATAGCAAAACTTATCAACAAAAGAAAACAATTTCTCAGTTTTATCGCCGTTGTTTTCTTCTGAAACAAACTGGCTAAAGCCTAATATATCAATAAACGCAACATATCCTTCTATATATTTCATATCAAAACTCTCTTAAGCATTTTCCTCAAAGTTTTCCACCTGTTCCATAACCTTTTGGAAAGCTTCAGGAATATATGTTGGTGGATAACCGTTTTTAACCAGGCACACTTTGATATCAAATTTCAGCTGGTCGCGGACTATCTGATTATTAAGCCAATCTGCAAATGAAGATTTGGTGTCTATGATTTCTTTTATTTTCTTGGCAAGAGATTTACACTTTTCATTTACTATAACACCTTTTACTTCTTTATCTTCGCCGTATTCAAAATTATACTGGTCGCGTAAAGCCATAAGAATATCATAAAATGCTTTTTCTTCAAAAGTCAGCCCGATTTTACGGAAGCTCTCACGGTCGGCATTCATTTCTTTCAAAATACGTAGCGCTTGTTCAGTAGCATTTCTGATAATTTCCTCAGAAGTCAGTTCCTGAGCCTCGCCGGCTTCTTCTGCCGAGAGGTGTTTTCTTCGTTCATGGTACTGCTTGATTGTTTCTTCAAGCATTTCCTGGAATTTCTTTGCGGCCATCTGATTTGTTTTGCTGTATTCGGAAATCTGTTTGCGCAGCATTTTAATCAGCAATTCAAGTTTTGATGCCGGCATCTGAACGCTTGAGAGCTTTTCAAAGTATTCGGGGCTGAAGATATCTTCCTGGTCGCCTTCTTCAAGAACACTTTCAACCTCATTGTATCTCAGTGCTTCTTCAACCATTTTAGCTACATATCTGTTCATGGTATCGGTATCAACTTCACTTGTGCCGCTCATTTTGCGAACAAAGCCGGCTATTGCCATAAAACATTGAGCAAGAGCGGACTCCTCTTCACCAAGCTCTCCCGAAGGCTGGCAGATATCAAATGCCGAGCGCATTCTTTTTACGGTTTTCAGGAAATATGTTTTGAAAGATACTTTATTAGCCTTTTTGCCGTCACTGTTTTCTATTGCTAATTCCTGATTTGAGATAAACACATACTCTGCGGCTTTTGATAATAGTCTGTATCTTTCGGCAGGATCTCCATCCGGATCAAGGAACGGGGCCAGATCATAGCCGACAAACAGTTTTTTAAGTATTTCCAGTTCTTCTCTGAAAATACAGGTTGCCTGCCAGATGTCATCGTCCGTAGGAGCGACAGAACCTCCGCCGCCGTAAACCTTAACTGCCTGGCGCATGTTATCACGGATGCCAATATAATCAACTATAATACCGCAGTCTTTTCCGGGGTATTTTCTGTTTACACGGCTGATTGTCTGAATAAGTAAATGCTTTTTCAGCGGTTTATCGTTATACATATATGTGAGCGACGGAACATCAAATCCCGTTATCCACATATCAACAACTATTACTATGCTGAAATTGGACTTATCCTGCTTAAATGCAGAATCCAGGTCTTCCGAGCGCTTGTCATTTTTAACACCGCCGAGATAGTTATACATATCTTCGGGGTCATTGCTGCCGACGCTTGCAACCATTGCCATAAACGGCATCGGTTTCAGCTTTCTGAGTTCTTCTTCACTAACTTCAATGCCGTCGGGCGCTTTTTTCTCCTCAAACCATTCGGGGTATTTACTTTCAAATGTTTTAAGCAGTTTATATGCTATTGCCCTGTTGGAACAAACAACCATTGCTTTTTGTATTCTTTCGGGGTCTTTTGCGCAGGATGAAACATAATGGTCGTGAATATCAACGGCGAGTCTTTCAAGGCGTGAAGGCTCACCCAGTATCACTTCCATAGAGCTCATTGCTTTTTTGCTGGCTTCAATATCATCCTCGGTTGCGCCGTCTTCTGCGCACTGTCTGTAATATGCCTCTATCTGCTCGACTTTCTTCTGGTCAAGCAACACTTTTGCTATACGCGGATGATATTTGATTGAAACGGTAAGACCGTCGGCAACTGCCTGGTCCATTGTATATCGGTCAATTTCTTCGCCGAATGTCTGATAGGTTTCGGCTATTGGTGTGCCGGTAAATCCGACAAATGTCGCGTTGGGGAATGCTTCTCTGAGCACTTTTGCATAAGGCTTTGAGATCATCGCCCTCATATTCTCGTCGGCATCTTTGCTGAACTGTATCTTCTTTGAGTGCTCAAGCTGAGTTCTGTGAGCCTCATCGGAGAAACAAATTATATTTGCCCTGTCGTTAATAAGGCCTATTTTATCATTTTGCCTGTCGCAGAATTTCTGAATGGTGCAGATATAGAAACCGCCGCTTTCGCGGGCGCCGAGCTCTTCACGGAGCTTTTTACGGTTTGGCACTATTCCGACCTCACCGAGATTAAGAAACTCTTTACTCTTGGTGAAAAGCTTCGCTCCCTGCTTCTGCAGCTCATCGCGGTCAACTATCATTACTATTGTCGGCGAGCCAATCTGAGGCACATCGGTGCAGCGTAAAGCAAGCTGGCGGGCAAGAAAAGCCATAGTATAAGTTTTGCCGCATCCGGTTGCGCCGAAATATGTTCCGCCTTTTCCGCTTTT
>CAMUZD010000201.1 GCA_947165115.1 uncultured Clostridia bacterium | reverse complement strand
CGCCGCCGCTTCTGTAGCCGGATCGGAAATCTGCGTTCCTTGCGGCGCGGGTGTTTCAGGTGCGCTGTTTAATTCGTTGATCTGCTCCGTTGCCTCTGAAACGGTTTCTTCAACGGGATTCTCGGGGATAACGGGCGCCGTGTTTTCCTGCGCGATGGGAGCTGCCGCTCCGCAGTTGGTGCAGAATTTTGCCCCTTCGGGGATTATTGAGCCGCAATTTGTGCAAAACATAATCAGCCCTCCTTGCTGTTTTTAATCAGAATTCTTATTGCTTCCACGGCGGTGCGGACTGCACCGTCGGTATTTTCATTTTTCATTTCTTCGGGCAAACCGTGGCCTGCGAGCTCCTGATTCCATACGCAGTGGAAAACAGCTCCTGCTTTCAGCCTTCTCAATGAAGCGACAATAAACAGAATGCCGCTCTCCATTTCGGAGGCGAGGCAGCCTCCTTTGAGCCAGGCCTGCCATTTATCCTTCAGTTCATAGCCCGCACCCATGGAATCGGGATCGTGCTGGCCGTAGAAGGAGTCTTTTGCCTGAACAACGCCGGTATGATTGGAAAGTCCGAGTTTGTTTGCCGCTTCTCTGAGTGCGACAGTCACATCGATATCGGCAACGGCAGGGAATTCTATGGGCATATATTCTTTTGAGGTTCCGTCCTGCCTTATCGCGCCGCTTGCGATAACTAAATCGCCGGGCTTTACTTCCTTCTGCATTCCGCCGCAGGTGCCGACTCTTATGAATGTTTTCACTCCGATATGCGCAAGCTCCTCAATGCAGATTGCCGCCGAGGGGGCGCCTATGCCCGTGGATGTAACAAGCACTTTCTCTCCTTCGAGATAGCCTTCAAAGGTTCTGAATTCGCGGTTGAACATTACTTCGCGCGGATTGTCAAGATAAGACGCAATCTGCTCGGTTCTGCCGGGATCGCCGGGAATAATCGCGTATTTAGCGCCGTCGGCTTCGGTAAGTTTAATATGATATTCGGGTTCTCTCATATTCATTCCCCCGTAAAAATATTTGAAAACTTTGCGGTTGATGCGAGCGAAAGGCAGCCGCCTTCACCGTATATAATATGGTCGGCGAGCCTTATACCTGTTTCGGCAAGCAGGCGGAATGCATCTTCGGTAAGTTCAATATCCGCTTTCGAAGGTGCCGCTTCACCCTTCGGATGATTATGCGCCAGTATCACGGAATCGGCGTCATTTTCAAACGCCGCTTTAAGCACCGCTTTCTTATCGACTCTCACGCTGCTCTCATCGCCCGATGCGAGCTTTTCGCAGGCGACAGCCCGTCCCGCGGCATCAACGCAGATTATATAGAATTCCTCGGCTTCCGTTCCTTCAAAGAGTCTTGTTACAAAGCTTTCGGCTTCGCCCGGCTCATAAATTGCCTTCGGGCTTATTCTTTTTCCGTCGCAGCGTTTTGAGATTTCGGGCAGGGAAGAGAGAAGCAACGCCGCGCTTTCACCTATGCCTTCGATTTTTATCAGTTCATCGTACGGAGCGTCAAGCACCGCTTTGAGCGAGCCGTATTCTTTCAGCAGTAGCGCCGCGAGATCGTTTGTATCTCTGCGCGGAATCGCATAAAAAAGCAGGAATTCAAGCAGACCGCGGTCGGGGATATTTTCGGTTCCGCTCTGAAGAAACGCCTTGCGGACTCTCTGCCGGTGCGCAGCGTGAGGATATTTCTTATTGCTCATTATGTGAGCCCTCCGTCTGCGGTGATAACCTGAGCAGTTATGTATGACGAATCCTCGCCCGCGAGGAATGATACGATTCCCGCAATTTCCTCGGGCGAGCCGAAGCGTCCCTGAGGTATCTGAGCGGCAAAATCCTCTTTTTCGGCAGGGGAGAGGTTGTCATTCATCTTTGTATCAATCGCTCCGGGAGCGATGCAGTTTACATTGATTCCGCTCGGCGCGAGCTCTCTTGCGAGCGCCTTGGTGAAGCCGATGACCGCCGCCTTTGTGGCGGAATAAACCGTTTCGCAGGATGCGCCGTAAACTCCCCACATTGAGGATATATTGATAATTCTGCCGTATTTTTCTCTGACCATATCGGGGATTGCTGCGCGGCAGGTATTGTAAACTCCCTTGAAATTAACGCCTGCCAGAGTATCGAATTCCTCGGGCGAAGTGTCGGTCAGGAGCTTATTCAGCGACACGCCGGCGCAGTTTATAAGCACTGAGAAGCCGCCGGATTTTTCGGCAGCTTCTGTGAAAACCTTTTGTGTTTCAAGGGAATCAGAAACATCCAGCTGATAAACAGCATAGTCTGCACCGGCCTCGTCGAGCATTTTGCTCAGTGCCGTAATTCCCTCTTTGTTTTTATTATAGCAGCAGGCGATATGGAAGCCCTCTTTCGCGAGGCGCAGGGCAATCGCGCTGCCTATTCCGCCGGATGCTCCGGTGATGAATGCGGTTTTTTTCATCAATTCAGACCCGGGAAGATGCTTGAATCGGCTTTCATCAAATCGGTCATTGGGAAATAGCCGATAGGCTCGGTGAAAAACTTGTCATCTGCGGTGTATGAAATCTGTGTGTATTCGAGAATTGAGCTTGAGCCGTCTTTTGCGGTGGATTCAATTCTCTTGGGAGTAGCGCCGCTGTAATAGTAATATACGGTGTTGCCGTCATTCTCATAGATATCCACATCATAGGATTTACCGTTGAGAATGGCCTTGACGGTGCCCTGATAACCGGTCTGGTCTGTGGACTGCATACCGAGAGCGACCTCTTCCATCATTTCTTTATATGATTCATTGGGCAGTTCGAAATATGCTTTGAGATTGGGCAGATATGCTCTGCATTTTCCGTCTTTGATATAAACCTTTACGGTCATGCTGCCTGTGGATTTTCCGTTTCCGCTCGAATCAACGGGCATTGACATTTCCATATACATATTGTTGCCCTTTTTGACTATTGTTACGGGCATTGTGGTTACCTGGCCGTCGGTCTCGCTTCTCATTGTGAATTTGAGAGTATATTCGCTCTTCTTTGAAAGCTGATTGAAGAACTGCTGATTCTTATTGCCCTGCTGCTGGTTGTTGTCCGAGGAGGATGAATTGCCACCCTGAATATAAATAACAGAGGTGCTCAGTTTATCCATATCATGAACATCGTCGCCCATCGCAAGCGTTGCAGTTTCGGCATTCTTGTCGAGATACTGCTCGGGATCTGCATTTTCAAAATTCTGAAGGAACGATTCCTGCTCGGGAGTGAGGGAAACATCCTGATATTCGGAGGTGTTTTCGCTTCTTCTCGTCCTCGCGACAACGGTCTTCTCCTCGACCTTCGCCGTGACGGTGACCTCCTTGCCCGCGTCATCGGTCACATAGAACTGAGTCTTGCCGAAGGTTCCTTCCTTCGCCTTGACAGTGATGATCGCGCCGTCATTATCCTCGTAATAGTATTCGGTTTCGCCGGTATCCTGATTGATTGCCGCGGCGAGGGTATGCTCCTCACCGTCTTCACCGACGACGTAAACCTCGCTGACTTTTTCGAATTCACCGTTTGACTCGATTTTACGGCAGGCGGTGAACCCGATAACGCAGCAGAATACGAGAATTACTGCAATTAAGCTTCTGAATTTCATTATATCGGACAACTCCTTTTGCGGAAAGTTCATCTTTCGACACTTAAAGAATACATTTTTTTCGCTTTCAATTCAAGGTAGTTTTATTAAATAAATGTTTCGAAATTGTAAAAATCGGCAAAAAATACGCCAAAAACAAAATTTTTCTTGCAAAAACCGTTTTTATAAAGTATAATACATAAGCGTTCAAAACCTGTTTGTTGCTGTGGCTCGGTTGAGTGAAGATGCGCGACCATTCGTCAGTAAAAAAGAGACTATCATTTATGCTACTGTGGTTCAGTTGGGCGAACCGCCGAAGCGCCGCCGGTGGCGGATGCAGCGAGGCGGTGAGGTGAAGAAACAAGGAGAATCGCGAAGCGCTTCAAGCGAGCGAGGCGACTATGTTTCTGAGGGAAGAGCAGCGCATACCGCAGTTGAAAAGAGAATATCATTATATGCTACTGTGGCTCAGTTGGTAGAGCAGCGCATTCGTAATGCGCAGGTCGTCGGTTCGAGT
>CAMUZD010000200.1 GCA_947165115.1 uncultured Clostridia bacterium | reverse complement strand
GTCGCAAGGCTGTGCAGGTTCAAGTCCTGTTACCCGCACCAAAAAAAGCAGTGCTTCGGCACTGCTTTTTTCATCGGATTAAATCCTTTCGGGATATTTCACTCACATATTTTCAAAAAGTTTCACGCCTTTGGTATTGACCTTTTTCAGCAGGAGGAGGGCAACAAGGCCGTAAACCGCGCAGACGGCGGCAAGGCCGAGATAAGGATGAATCATACCGAAAACGGCGCCTATGCCGAGCCCTGCGGCGGAGGAGCCCATTCCGATAAGCATCGAGAAGAGAATCGGCGGATCCTGCTTAACGGGGATGGTCTCGTTGGTCCACATGAAATCGGGCTTTTTGAGATTCAGCATAAGTCCCGAGGCGGCGGTCATGAGATTGAAAAGAACTGCCGCTGCCGAAATCAATATAATCGTGATTATATCAAATCCGAACGCGGCTCCGAAAAGAATCGCGGAAATCACCGCGGGAACGGAATTGAAAATAAAATGAAGCCGTATTTTGGCGCCGAGAATTTCTTTTGTATCGACCGGCAGCGAGCGGAGAATCCAGAGACTCTTTCCCTCGAGAGAAACAGAGGGGGCCGTGAGGTTATCCATAGAATACACAAGGCATATCGCCGCCGTAATCATAACCGGCAGAATCAGAGTAACCTGCTCGGGCATATTCATCGCGCCGAGCACTCTGTGAATATCGGCTCTTTTTATCAGCGCGATTACTGCTCCGACCGGCGCTATCAGTATGCCGAGTCCGCTGTTGAGCAGATATATCGGGGTGTTGAGAAATCTTGAGAGCTCCTTGCCGAAGAGGGAGGCACCGATTTTCTTCGATTTCACGGCTTCCGACTTATATGCCTTCTTTTTTATGCCCTTGTTCGCGGTCGCGAGGCGGATGAAGGATTCTGACATAATCGAAAGCGCGATGAAGAAGAGCGCGAATGAAATCAGAGCGAAGATAATGAAATTCTTTGTGTCGCCCGTGCTTCCCTTGCCGAATATATAAAGAAAATAAACATATTTCTGAATTTTTGCCGCGAATTCATCCGCTCTGCTCATGATGACATTCAGGAAGATGTTGAGTCTGAACATCGCGACATAATAGAGCGCGAAGAAGCCGAGCGAGAATATGACGGTCAGTATATTCTTATTGCGCATATGGCTCGAAACGAGCGCAATCAGCCAGCCGAAAAGGCAGGTCAGCGCCAGCACCGCAAAGCCCGAAATAAAGAGATTAAGCGAGGGAAAAACAATATTCAGCGCGTTTTTCTCCGCCGCCTTCCAGTATTCTATAAGGGCGGGGATATACATGACCGCCTCATAGATAATGCTCAGGATATATACGCTCGCCATCCTTGAATTGAGGATGACGGAAGGACGTATCGGCATCGAGAGCAGCATATCGTTATCCTTTGAGAGGTAGAGCATCGAGTATGTGTTGAATACCGAGCCGAATATGCCGAACGCAATTGTCAGCGCGCCGAGAAGCGCGAAATAGAGCCAGTCGTATCCTTCGGGAATCAATGAGGCGGCGAGCACCTTCGCTATGCCCGAGAAGGCGTTTGAAACCAGCACGAGCATGCCGGTAAAGAGCAGGATAAACATAATAACCTGACTCTTCGGGCGCATTTTACCGGTTTTGCGGTCAACAAAATATCCTCTGAAGAGCTCGGTCATCTGTTTTTTAAGCAGAAGCAGAAACATAATCAGCCCTCCAGTTCAAGGAATACCGATTCGAGCGAGGAGTCGCCCTTGACCTCTTCCATCGTGCCCGAGCGGATGAGTTTTCCGTTTTTGATTATCGCGATTTTGTCGCAGAGCTTTTCGGCGACCTCAAGCACGTGAGTCGAGAAGAAAATAGCGCCGCCGTTGTCGCAAATCTCGCGCATAATCTGCTTGAGAGTGAAGGCGGATTTCGGGTCAAGACCGACGAACGGCTCGTCAAGTATCACGAGCTCGGGCGAATGAATCAGCGCGGAAATAATCGCGAGCTTCTGCTTCATACCGTGTGAATAGGACTGAATCGAATCGCCGAGCGAGCCCTTGATTTCAAAGAGCTCCGCGTATTTATCGATTCTTTCTCTGCGCTGAGCAGTCGGAACGGCGAATACATCCGCGATGAAATTCAGAAATTTCACGCCGCTCATATAGTCATATAAATCGGGGTTGTCGGGAATATAGGCGAGGAGCTTTTTGCATTCGAGAGGATTCTCTTTGATTGACATTCCCTTGATGAAGATTTCGCCCTCGTCAAAATTCAGAATACCGGTGCAGCTTTTGAGAGTGGTCGTCTTGCCTGCGCCGTTATGGCCTATAAAGCCGTAAATCTCGCCGGGCGCGATATGGAGCGAAAGGTCGTCAACCGCCTTTTTGTCGCCGAAGGTTTTGGTAAGATGTTCGATTCTCAGCATAAAATCACCTCATATTATTACGGTTCGTTCGGAATAATCAGCGCGCAGATGAGATACGGGATGAGCCCGCTTCCGCCCGCGAGGCAGAATAATACGAGAATCACCCTCACAAGAGTCGAATCCACGCCGAGATACTCCGCGAGACCGCCGCAGACTCCGAAGAGCTGTCTGTCGGTTCTGCTTTTATAGAGTTTCTTTGCCATATTTATCATCCTTTCGATTATAGCATAAGCGCGGGATAATGTAAATATATTTGCCTCCCGTGTTGATAATATAATAATATGGATAAGAATAATAATAAATGTATTAAACAGTAAAATAGCCGCGTCTATTTTGCTTAATCGGGCAAAAAACAACAAAGCCTTCCCCGCGAGGAGAAGGCTTATATATATACCGCAACAGAATTACCGTGTCAATACCCGGCATATTCAATCAGTTGAAAAGGAAAAACAGAATGCTTACGAAGAATGATGAAATAACATCGGCAATGCCGTCAATGAAAGATAAAACGGGCTCGAACATACCGTCGCCTCCTTTCTTAATGATGATTTATTATATCATATTTTCGTTGTTAAATCAAGTTTTAAGGCAGGGGACGGATTATGCTTTAGCCGCGCGGTTACCTTCAAGCTCTATCATATTCCTGTTGAAGCTCATCGTAACGAGACACTATCACCGCCGAGCCGACCGCGATAAAGAGCTTCGCGAGCGGATTGAGCGACTTCTTCGTGAATTTCATGGTAACCGAATTCGTCCCGTGCTCGTAAGAGTAGGCGGGCGTTGATTCGGCGCTCTGAATCAGAGCGCTCGTACGGTTGCCGAAGTCATCCTCGTTGACGTTAATTCGGTATCCTGCGTTACTGCGTGACATTCACAACGAAATCGCCCGTGAAGCCGTGCCAGCTGATATGAACTCCGGTGGTTCCCGGCGAGACCGGGGTGATGAGCGAACCGTTCATCCTGATTACGGATTCATCATATCCGCTGAATTTCGCTCCGAAAAGTATCGGGAAATACATTCCGTCCGAATCATAGGCCATAATCAGTATATTCTGAGGACCGCTTATATCATAAATCTGGTGCTCCGCCTTGATTGTCATGATTTCGGGAACGAGCGAGACGGGAGCACGGCTGACCTTTATATCCGAATTGCTCTCGAGCGAATCATCGGTTTTGGGGCTGTCGGCGAGCGAGAGAGTTACCTTATGCATTCTTGTCGCCCAGTTGCCCCAGTCACCGTCGCCCGCGCCGCCGTAGGCGTAGGAGAGATAAACGGGGTCTCCCGCGCCGATATGTCCGTCGGCCCTCGCGGAGATTCCGCAGTTGTGGAGTTTCTTCGCCGTATTTGCTTTCACAAATCCGCTTTTGCGGAAGTTTAATCCGTCAAATGATTCCCAGACAGCCACATAGCTTTCATCGCTGAAGCGTTTTTCGGTGAATACCGCGATGAATCTGCCGTATTCGTCGGAATAGACCACGTCGCTCGAATCGCCGCTGTCTTTCGACGGAATGCATTCGCCGTGAAACTCAAGGTGCGCCGGCCAGTTTTCGTCGGTAATATCCGCGGTCGCAACGCGCGTAGCCGCGCTGTCAAGCGCCCAGGTGTAATAAATATAAAGAGTGCTGCCCATCAGCACGAATGAGGGCTCGCCCGCGCCGAAGAAATCGGGATTATCGGTATATT
>CAMUZD010000199.1 GCA_947165115.1 uncultured Clostridia bacterium | reverse complement strand
CTATATGCCGGACCTCTCACTCTGCGGTGACAACGCCGCAATGGTCGGAGCGCAGGCATTTTATGAGTATAAAGCGGGCCACATTGCGGGGCTAGACTTGAACTCCTATGCCACAATGCCGATAGATAATATTGAATACTGATAAGAATAAAAATAACGGGAGCCGACGGCTCCCGCTTTTATTGTTTATTAAGAATCAAAATGTGTCGTCAACTATGACGCTTTCAAGAATCCTCGGCACGATGAAGAGGAACTTCGGAAGCCAGATTCCGAAGGCGTAGCCTGCAAGGGCCGCAACGCTCGGAATAAGACCGATTGCGTATTCGAATTCGCTTGTGGTATTGTCTCCGGTAAAGGTGATTTCGTTCTTGCCCGTCTCCTTCTCCAGAGTAAACGTATCGGTATTGGTGATAAGGCGCTCGCCGCTCTCATCGGTCAGCTCATCGGAGAGAATATAGGAATTGAAGGTAAGGGTGCCGCCGTCAATGCTGATTGTATTGAAGCAGCCGCCGATATTCTCCTCTTTTGTGCTCTCAAAATCTTCACCGTTCCAGTAGTTGCCGTAGCCGCCCTTCTGGATAATCAGGGTGTTTATGAATTTTGTATTCATAAATGAATCTGCGAGGAACTTGCGCACCTCATATCTTTTAGAGCCGGCAGTACCGAGCAGGACATAGGTAGCGCCGTTATCATCGAGCTTATTGCCCTTGAGGCGCTTTGTGCGCAGATACTGATGATCGTGACCGCTGATTATAAGGTCAACTCCGCATTCATCGGCAACCTTGGTCAGCGACTGCTGAAGATACATGGCATCGGGCCATTTGCCGTCCTTACCGAGGGTATAGGGCGATTTATGCATAGCAATAATCTTCCAGTCCTTATCGGTGGAATTCATATCGTTTCTGAGCCATTTCAGCTGCGGGATGGTGACAGAAATAAGATCGTTCGTATTCAGAACGGCGATATGAGCGTTGCCGTAGTCAAATGAATAATTGACGCCGTCCTTAACCTGAACCGACTCGGTTGTGTCAAGATTGAACATATTGTTGAACCAGTATTCACAGCCGAAACCATCATGATTTCCGGAAACGGGAACATGAGTATACTGAAGGTTTATCGCGTCAAAAGAAGCGGCGTAAAGATTCCATTCCTCGTTGGTGGAATCATTGGTATAATCGCCGGCATTGAGTATGAATTCCGCGCCGGGCAGAGTCTTGAGTGCGGCTTTAAGAGTATTCGCTCCCTTTTCGAAATTCTCGGCGGAGCTCGCCTGGACATCTGCAATTGCTATGAATTCAAAGCTACTGTCGCCGTCATCGGTGACAAATCTGCCCTCTTCGCTTCTTGAATCCCTGCTGCCGACCGTGTAGGTGTATTCCGCGCCCGGTTCAAGACCCGTAACCTTTGCCTTGTGGCAGAAGTTTCCTTCCCACTCAAAGACATCTTCATAGGTGATATTCGCGGGATCGACGCCCTCTATTTCAACGAGGGAGTCGGTTTCGGCCTTTGTATACCAGCAGAATCCCCTCTCGCTCTTTGCGTCGCCGTTTACTGTCACGTGAATTCTGAAAGGAGCGCTGTCATCCTGCTCCGCCGTTTCCTCCGCAGAAGCAAAAGTGAAACTACCGAAAACAACGGCAAAAACAAGTATCAAAGAAAGTGCCGATAAAAAACGATTTTTCATTCTGAAACCCTCTTTCAATAAATCAAACGCCCGAATACGCGTTGAATCCGCCGTCTATCGGCAGAATAACGCCAGTAATGAAACCCGAATAGGTCTCGTCGCAGAAAAATGCGAGAGCGCCGCTCAGATCCTCGGGGACACCGAATCTGCCCATCGGAGTATGGCCTATAATCTTCTCGCTTCTCGGAGTCAGCGAACCGTCCTCGTTGAAAAGAAGATTATGATTCTGATTGGTGGCAAAGAAACCGGGAGCAATTGCATTGACTCTGATCCCCGATTTTGCAAAATGAACCGCGAGCCACTGGGTGAAATTCGATACGCCTGCCTTCGCCGCCGAATATGCGGGAATTCTTGTGAGCGGGCAGAAGGCGTTCATTGAGGAGATATTGATAATACACGTGTTCTGTCTGCCGACCATATCCTTTGCAAAGCACTGGGTGGTCAGAAGAGTGCCGAGAATGTTGAGATTGAAAACGAACTGAATTCCGCTCGCATCAAGGTCGAAGAAAGTCTTTATACCCTCAACCTTATTCTCAAGATCTCCCTCCTCAAAAATATCCTTGGAGGTCGTGCCCTTGGGATTATTGCCGCCGGCGCCGTTGATGAGGATGTCACATTTGCCGAGCTCGGCAGTAATCTTTTGCCTTGCGTTTTCAAGTGATTCCGCTTCGAGCACATTGCAGCCGACTGCGATAGCAACGCCGCCGTCCGCTTTAATATCATCAACTACGCTCTGAGCCGCTTCTTCCCTTAAATCGAGAACGGCGACTTTAACGCCGAGAGACGCAAGAGTTTTCGCAAATCCGCTGCAGAGGACTCCGCCTCCGCCTGTAATTACAGCTACTCTGCCTTTGAGATTTTCGTGAACCATTTATTTCACCTCAACCCTTTCATTTTTTGCCGATGAGGCATAACTCGCCATCACAACGGCGGCGGCTTTCCCGCCTTCAACGGCATCTATTGAGAATATCCTGCCCGTATTCAGACAGTCATAGAAATCCCTGATTATTGCCTTGTGTCCGTGGCCCCAGTAATCCCTGCCGACAAATTCCTTATCCGCTTTGTCAACAAGCATCTCGGAGCCGTCATCCGTAATCTTATAAAGTCTTTCACCCTCGAGACGCAGGACGGCGTCTTCAAGGAAGATTTCGATAAATACTTCGATATTCACCAAAAATGCAGTGGTCGCATAGAGCATCGCGATGATTCCGCCCTCGAGCTCCATTCTCACGCTCGCGGTATCCTCAACCTCAATCTGCCCTTTCAGGTGGTCGTTGGCAACATGAGCTTCGACGGCTATGCAGTCGCCGCAGAGGTAACCGAGCAGGTCGACCGTGTGAATTGCCTGATTTATAAGCACTCCGCCGCATTCCTTGTCGGCAGTGCCGTGCCAGTCGTCGCCGTAATAGTCCATACCGCGGCTCCAGGTTACAAACGCCCTCGCGGCCTTTACTTTGCCGCATTCGCCGGAGTCAATAATCTCCTTTGCCCTGCGCACGCATTTATTATAGCGGTTCTGGAAGCAGATACCGACCTGCCTGTCTGTCTTTGCCTGCGCTTCGGCAAGGGCTCTGATTTCGGCTACCGAAACAGAGCAGGGCTTTTCGAGAAATACATCCGCTCCGCTTTCAAGGGCTTTGACAGCCATCGGGGTATGGAGATAATGCGGAGTTGCAATATGCACGCAATCGGGCTTTTCTGCAAGAAGCATCTCTTCATAATCGTAATATGCTTTTGCGCCTGTCTGAGCCGCTTTTTCATCGGCTCTCTCTTTTTTTATGTCAACAACCGCGGCAATTTCAACATTCTGCATCGATTCCAGAGCACTGAAATGATTCCCGGAAACATTGCCGCAGCCTACAACTGCAACTCTCATAAGAGTCTCCTTTCAGAATGTTGACGACATATCTCCCTGTACGGAATTGCTGACATTCTCTTTATCCGCCTTGCCCGAAGCAATCTTCTTCTGAAGCTCGGCAAAATAGAGTTCTTCATCAACGGGAATCTCAATATCCTTATTGAGCCAGGAGGAAAGGTGGGCGGCGTTGGAAATTGAAAGACCGTTTATACCCTCCTCGCCCCTGGCGACAAGTTCTTCGCCTCTGAGTATTGCTGCGGCAAATTTGCTGACAACCTCACAATGCTGCTTGTTTCTTCCATCGGTTTCAACGTCTTCCCATTCACCCTCAAGTCTTCCGAATCCGCTCTCGGCAGTAGCGCAGTGCTCGGAAATTCTGCCCTTGAGACGATAGAGGGAAATCTTGCTGCCGTCTTCAACAATTATCTTGCCGCCGTCGAGAGTGATTTCAAGACGGTTGGTGCCGGGACAGTCGCCTGTAGTTGTGATGAATGTACCTGTTGCACCGTTGGGATATTCAACATATATTGAGACGTCATCCTCGACCTCAATATCATGCCATTTACCCTCGTGGCAAACGGCTCT
>CAMUZD010000198.1 GCA_947165115.1 uncultured Clostridia bacterium | reverse complement strand
TCGCTCGGCAACACAACGGCGGCTACCGGCAAGGGCTTCGCAATAGGCTCTGCAGCCCTCACAGCTCTCGCTCTCATGGCATCATACATCGACAAGGTCAAGATTCTTCCCGGCGGCGTCGAGAAAATCTCGAATCTCAATATAAACAATCCGTCTGTTCTCATCGGCCTCTTCATCGGCGCATGCCTTCCCTTTGTATTCGCGGCGCTGACAATGAATTCGGTCGGCAGAGCAGCTCAGAGCGTTGTTATTGAAGTTCGCAGACAGTTCAAAGAAATCACCGGCCTTATGGAAGGCAAGGCAGACGCGGATTATGCGAAATGCGTTGATCTCTGCACCAGATCGAGCCTTCACGAAATGATCCTGCCGACCATCGTTGCGGTTGTAGTTCCCGTTGTCGTAGGCATGGTTCTCGGCTGCACCGGCGTAGTCGGAATGCTTGCGGGCGCCACAGCAACCGGATTCCTGATGGCTGTATTCATGTCAAACTCGGGCGGTGCCTGGGATAACGCGAAGAAATACATTGAGAGCGGACACTTTGGAGGCAAGGGCTCTGAGAATCACAAAGCCGCTGTTGTCGGCGACACGGTGGGCGATCCTTTCAAGGATACAAGCGGACCGTCAATCAACATTCTCATCAAGCTCCTCTCGATGGTTTCAATTGTATTCGCTGCGCTCATAATTAAATTCTCGATTCTTTAATCAAATCAATTATTAAAGGGACTGTCCGCGACAGTCCCTTTGTTTTTTATATTCAGATTGTTGTGCTTTCCGAGCTAGGTTCAGCCGGAGCAGGATTTTCGCCAGTCGGTGGTTCGGGAGGAGTTTCCCCCTCTGTCTGAGGAGGTCTTTCTCCCCTCTCAGGCCGCTTTAAAGTTTCACCGCTTTCGTTTGTAAAGTTCTTGAAATCCGGCCTTGTGAGCGTTTCGCCGTTTTCATCTGTCATAGGTTCTCTTTTTCCGAATCCGTCCTGTCCGCCGTGCATACCGCCGCCGAACTGATTGGACATCTCCGTAATCTTTTCGCCGTTTACGGTCACTTCGCCGCCGTTGATTTTGCCTTCTGTTTCGAAATCGAATGCTGACTGAGCGGTGATATTGAGAGAGCCGCCGTTTACCGCTATGCTTCCGTTTGAGTCAACAGCGTCGGTGTCGCCCTGACCCATAACGATTTTAATATTGCCGCCGTTAATCTCAACCTTCGGGTCATAGAGTTCACTCTTCTTCGCGGCATTGATGCCGTCGTCCGAGGCGTTGATTGAGATTTCGCCGTCATTGATTATTACCTGCGTGGCTTCAAGCACTTCGTGAGCCGTGATATTAAAAGTTCCGCCGTCTATCGTGAGAACCGTCACCGCGTGAATGCCGTCATCATCGGATTCGATATTGAAGCTACCGCCGCTGATATAGACAAAGCCCTTATCCTTATCGTTTTCTTCATCCGCGTGCAGTGCGTCGTCGCCTGCCTTTATTACGAATTCTCCGCCGCAGATTCTGATTGAATTCTCGCCCTCAAGTGCCTTTTCCTCGCTCGTTATTTCATATCTGCCGCCGGTTATTGTAAGATCTTTTTTGCTGACTATTGCGTGCTTGTAACCCGCTGTTACGGTCAGTTTTCCGCTGCCGTTGAGTGTCAGATCGCTGTCGGCGAATATTACGCCGTCAATGCTTTTTTCGCCGGATTGCGTGTATTCCTCGCCTGAATCAGTGAGCGCGTTTGTGGTTCCTTCCGGGAGGGTGATGAATACTTTATCTGCCGATTTCACATATATTGCGGGGCCCGTTGAATTCGTGATTTCCGCGTTATTCAGTACAAGCTGAACCTTTGCACTTTCACCTGCGTCAACGGTAACTCCTCCTTCATACTTGCCGGACAATATATAAACGCCTTCTTCGGTGATAGCCGTGCCGGAGTTTCCGGGCCGGAGCTGTTTCGCGTCTTTTTCTTCATAAGAAGGGTCAAGATCGCGCTCGGTGAAATAGTCGCTCTGCGACGCGTCTGTCTTAACCTCTGAGGTTTTTCCTGACGATGTATCTGTCTGATTATCGGTATTGTTTTTATTGAGGGAGCAGGCAGTAACCGTTATTGCCACCAGAATAACCGAAACAATAATCGCAATGTATTTAATGTATCTTTTCATAATAATTCTCCTTTTCTAAATGATTTTTACAGTTCGCCTTCGCCGCTGCTCGGATAACCGCAGCTGATCTCAAGGTTTCCGTTCTGTTCCCTGAGGGAATCAATGAAATCTTTAAGTGATGCACCCTGCTTCATTTGAATTTTATATGTCAGCTTATAGAGAGTTCCCATATTCGTTGTTTTCACATCGGTCATTTCACGGTAATCGGTATATTCGGCGAGCACATTTTCAAATACGCCCTCAAACTCAAGATTCTCTGGAACGGTGATTTTAAGAATTCTGAAGCCCTCTTCCTTTTTATCAAGGAACTTGCTCATAATCAGCAGGATAGCGGAAATCACGACGGCGAAAATCGCAGCTATGCCGATATATCCCATACCTGTCGCAAGGCCGACGGCCATTGCGAGGAATACCGCGGTAATCTCCTGCGCCTTGCCTGCCGCCGAGCGGAACCTGACTAAACTGAACGCGCCGGCTACGGCGACGCCCGCGCCGATATTGCCGTTTACAAGCAATATCACGAGTTGAACTATTGCCGGTATGAGTGCGAGGGTTATCGCAAAGCTCTTTGTGGTTTTTATCTGCCTTGTATAAAGGAACGCTATTACCGCGCCGAGAAGAAGCGAAACCGCGGTGACGAGTAAAAAAGTGATTCCTGTGAATGTGCCGTTTTCGAGAACGGTTCCCAATAAATTATCAAGCATATCTTATGACTCCTTCCTTTGTTAAAACAGGTGTAATGATTCTTGCGTTATCTCCGATTTTCGTCGATGAAAATTCCGTATACGCGCTGCCGTACTTTGAAAAACCGGAGGGATAGATTCCGTAACGAGACAGCAGGCGTGCTATTTCCAGCGGAACCGAGCCGGACACCTTCAGTTCCATAAGTTTTTCGCCTTCTTTAAGCAGCTCTTTTCCGCCGTCTCCGTAAGTCAGGTCGAGAGCGGTCGTGCGGTAGCGGATATTGTCATCGAAGGTGATTCTTAAATCCGGATCACTGTCACCGGCAAGCGCTATTCTGTCATAGCTGATAACCGCGGCGGGGCTGAGGTTTTCCCAGATTTTCATAGTATAATCAATTTCATTTGAAATCTGGTTTTTCACAGGCGAGGGCGTCCTGCCCGCGAGATAATCAAGAGCCATGCAATAAGGCATCGAAATCCTTCTCTTATAAACTGTTCCTTTATACTTCTTCTTTATCTCCGCAAAGGCATTTGTTTCTCTGCCAGGTATACCGTAGGTTCTCAGACGCAGTTTCTCTTTATAGAGCGGCTTTTCGAGCGATGCTCTTATCATTCTGAAATCGGGTGTATCGTAATATATATTCATTATTTTACTTTTTCCGTATTCGTCGATATGAGCTATTCCCGAAAGAGATGAGAAAAAAGAATCGAACTGCGAAGCAGAAAGACGGTATTTTATTTCAGTTCTGGCAAAGCTGGTTTTGAACATTTCAGTCACTCCTTCGTGTTTCTTTGACTGCATAATAACCCGCTTAACTTAAATGTAACTTAAAGTTCAGAATAATTTCAAAAAAGTTCCGGCAAAAAAATTGTTGACATATTTGCGATAACGTGATAAAGTTATTTACAAGATTTAAGGAAGGAGTTCCCGGAATGAAACTTTCAGCAAAAGGGAATTCATATTCATACGCTTACGTTCGCTTTTTTGCGGGCTTTTATTTCCGCACCCAAAAAGGATAATTTTACCGACGTAAGCAGATTAGTATAAGACCAAAGCGGTTCTGTTTCGTACGGAGCCGCTTATTTTATTAAGGGAAAGGATAATGATTATGAATCCCGATATCAGCAAAGCAAGGCAGGAAATTGCAGAGGCGGACAGAAAAATCGCCGAGTATTTTGAAAAGAGAATGAACGCTGCCGCCGAAGTAGCGGCATATAAAAAGGAATACGGTCTGCCGATTGAAGATAAATCCCAGGAGGCCGCGGTAATTGAGAGAAATTCAGGATATATAAATAATAATGAA
>CAMUZD010000197.1 GCA_947165115.1 uncultured Clostridia bacterium | reverse complement strand
GACAATATACTTCGTCGTTATGGAAAACTGTAATTCAAAAGATACCGAAGGCCTAAGGGTTATGATGAAAGGCAAGAAAGATGAAAGTTCTGACAATAGGGAATAATTATACTTCAGCGGCTCTCGCTTATCTGCCCGCTCTCGCAGTTGCGGGCGGTAATGAACTGCTGCTCTCAAATCTCTGCACAGACAACTGCTCGATTGAGCACCATTACAGAAACTATATAGATGAGACAGAAGTCTATTATTATGAAACTTATCTGCCCGGTATAACAGAAATGATGCGTCCGGACGGCATAGCTCTTCACGAAGCGGTTGAAGATGACGACTGGGATATGATTCTCTTCTGCCAGAATCCGGCTCTCAGCGGCAAAAAAGCCAGCTATAAACCGTATCTCGGGGAACTCGCCGCATACTGCAAGCTCATGCACCCGGAAGTCAAGCTGATGCTTATTGAGCCCTGGGCAGGCGGAGAGAATTCCGAAGAAAAGGCGGAGAAGATTCACGAGGCCTGCCGCACTGCAAAAGAAGATGCTGAGCTTGATGGAATAATAAATATCGGAAAGGCATGGCAGATTGCCGAAGGCACCGGCTCTTTTGATAAGCTCATACAGAGCGGAGATATGCCGGCGGAGAGCGGAAAATTTCTCTGCTCCTGCGTTCTCTATGAAGCGATCTTCGGCGAAAGCACCGTTGATATCGATTATGATTTACCGGGGGTTCCCGAAGAAATAAGCAGCCTTCTGAAAATCTGCGCCGAAATCTGAGGTAACGATATGGTATTTGCGAATCACGCCCACCTTTATCCGCGCGAAATAAGAGACAATGCCGACGCTGCCGCTCTCATTGAATTCCTTGATGAAACGGGAATTGACAGAGCGGTGGCTTTTGCGCCGTTTCCCCACAGACTGAAAGAAGAGAATTTCGGAATCGACCACAATGAGTGGCTCTATAACGAGATAAAGGACAAAAAACGTCTTACCGGTTTCGGAACGGTTGATTTTGAAAAAGATGTTACGGAAGAAGTCAGGCATATTGCCGCTTTGGGTTTCAAGGGAATAAAGCTTCATCCGCAGGCGCAGGAATTCGTCATAGACGGTGAAGAGGCTTTCAAAGTCTATGCGGAAGCGGAAAAACTCGGGCTTTTCATTTCATTCCATACGGGCGTTCACTGGCACAGACTCAGGGACAACAGAGTCATCCTCTTTGACGAGGTTGCGTGGAATTTCCCGGCCCTGAATTTCAGCCTTGAGCATATAGGCGGCTATCATTTCTTTAACGAGGCGCTCGCGGTAATGGTTAACAATTCGAGGAGCGAACCCGGAAACATATTCGCAGGTTGGACAACGGTCAGAGACAGATACGGTAAAGACTCGTGGGCGCTCACCGACGAACAACTTGAAACCGTCATTCTGCAGACCGGCGAGGATCACAGCATATTCGGAATTGATTTCCCCTTCTGCAAGAAGGATGATATCATCTGGGATATTGAGAGAATCCGCAGGCTGAATATATCGGATGAATGCCGGGAGAATATTCTCGGCAAAACGATTGAAAAGGTGCTTGGTCTGTAATGGAACGTATAATTTCTTTTATTATGAGTATAATTTCATTTATATCAATGATTCTGCCGTTTCCGGTTGCGCCGCAGACGGATTCTGTGAAATTCGCCGCCTCACTCGGCACGGGATGGAATCTCGGAAATACACTTGATTCCTGGCGAATTCCCGAGCCTGAGGACACCGAAACCTGCTGGGGAAATCCGAAAACAACAAAAGAGCTGATTTCACTTCTGAAAGATAACGGCTTTGGTTCGGTCAGGATTCCCGTGACATGGTTTCAGCATCTTGATGATGATGGAAATATAGAATCGGAATGGCTTGACAGAGTCAACGAAGTTGTTGATTATGTCATTGACTGCGGTATGTTTGCCGTTCTCAATATTCAGCACGATGATCAGGACTGGCTGATTACGGATAATGAGCATGAGCGTAGCGCGACGGAAACACTTGTAAAACTCTGGAAACAGATTGCAGAGAGATTCGCCGGCTATGATGAAAAGCTCATATTCGACATAATGAATGAGCCGCGCGTCGTCGGCGCAGAGACAGAATGGCAGGGAACCGACGAGGGCAGACAGGTTGTAAACCGTATGAATTCAGCGGCATTGAAAGTGATAAGGGAGTCTGGCGGAAATAATGCAGGCAGATATGTTTTCATTACCGGCTATGCCGCCAGCGACCTTGAAGAGAATTTCACGGCAATTGAAATCCCCGATGATCCGCATGTCATGATCTCGCTTCATTATTATCCCGGCACGGCGCACCGCTCGGAATTCAAGGACTGCGAAAAAAAGCTGACGCTCAAGCAGAAATATGAAATATATAAGAAACTGCGCGCCTTTTATGAAACCTTTGCCGCAAAGGGCGTCGGCGTATGCATCACCGAATGCGGCTGGACCGACAGGGAGAATCTCGGGAATCTTGCCGACAGAGCAAAATACGTTGTCCGGACAGCGAACAGATTCGGCTTTTACTGCTTTTTCTGGGATAACGGCGCGGATTTCATGCTGATTGACAGAAACAATCTGAGCGTAGCTTATCCCGAATATACAAAAGCAATAACAAATCAGAGAATCAGATAACAGAGGCAGAATTATGGAGATAAACTGGCACGACGGATTCAATATAAAAGCGAAAGCGGAGAACGGAGAAATCCTGATATCCGCAAACAAAGAAGGCCTGCTCTCGCTGGCTGATCAACTGACTGCCCTTGCAGAAGAAGAAAAAGGAAGCCATATTCACTACGGCGATTACAATTCACTTGAAGACGGCTCTGATGAGCTGATTATAGAATTGAAATAAATAATATATCATAAAAGAGGATTGAAAATGAAAAAGAAAATACTGGTAATCAACGGCAGCCCTCATAAGGACGGCTGCACAGCCACTGCACTTAAGGAAATGATAAAGATTTTTGATGAGGAAGGCTTTGAGACTAAGATTCTCAATATCGGGAATCAGAAAATTCAGGGCTGTATCGGATGCAATACCTGCAGCACAAAAGGCAAATGCGTATTTGATGATATTGTAAACGAAACAGCAATTGACTTTGAGCAGGCTGACGGGCTTGTTATCGGCAGTCCCGTATATTACGGCTCGCCGAACGGTTCTTTGCTTGCTCTGCTCGACAGGCTGTTTTTCTCCTCATCGTTTTCAAAGCAGATGAAGGTCGGAGCTGCAGTTGTCTCCTGCCGCCGCGGCGGAAATACTGCTTCATTTGATGTGCTTAATAAATACTTCACCATTTCATCAATGCCGGTGGCTCCGAGCACATATTGGAATCAGGTTCACGGATTCACGCCCGATGATGTCATGAAAGATGCCGAAGGCCTGCAGACGATGCGCAATCTCGCGAGAAACATGGTCTTTATGATAAAAGCAATCTCCGACGCAAAAGAGAAATACGGTTTACCGCTGAAAGAGACGGAAGCCTTCACCAGTTTTCAGGACGGAAAATAAGTGATTTTGAAATTTTTCAAAAAAGTGTGTGAGGTATCAAGAGGTATATTCGTTTATAAGAGAAAGGTGTGCAAAAATATGAAAAAAACATTTCTTTCAATATCGGCAGTTATACTCGTTCTTATTATAACGGTGTTTTCGTTCTCGGCCTGCGGCAGCAGCAAAGCTATGGATAACGGCATAATCGGAGGCGTTTACGGCAAGAATTACGGATTCACCGCCGCTGACGGAATCGATGAGGAATATGCTGAAGAAGCAACGCGCGCATATGATGACAACTCCGCGTCAAACACTTCGCAAAGCAAGAGCGGACTTAATATTGAGGACGCTCAAGCAAGAAAAATCATCAGAAACGCTTCGCTTGAAGTTGAAACTAAGGAATTCGACAAATTCATCTCCGAGATAGAAAAGGCCGTCAGTTCAGCAAAGGGATATATTGAATCCTCCCAAATTTACGGAAATTCATATTATTACAGCGACGGCAACCGCTCGGCGACCATGAAATTCAGAATTCCGGCGGACGATCTTGACGCATTTCTCGAAACAATCGGGGATATGGGAAATGTGAAGGCAAAATCTGTATCGGCAACTGACATCACCGCAAACTATAC
>CAMUZD010000196.1 GCA_947165115.1 uncultured Clostridia bacterium | reverse complement strand
ACAACTGGGGTGTTTATTACACATATGCATTCAAGCAGGTTGTAGAAGGCAAGAAGATCGATACAAACTGGGCTCAGGGTTATGAAGCTGACGCAGTTGCCATCACAAAGTTAGGTCCTAACTGTGCTCCTGGCACACAGGAAGCTGTTGACAAGGCAATCGCTGAAATCAAGGCTGGCACATTACATGTATTCGATACAAGCACATGGACAGTAAACGGCGAACACTTATCAGAATTAAAGATCGACTTAACAGGCGACTTTGATACAGATGATGCAGAAGACAAGAACGCTATCTACGATGGCTACTTCCATGAATCAGAATTCAGAAGCGCTCCATCATTCAGCGTAATCATCGACGGCATCTTCGAAAAGTAATCGTTGATTTAAACTTACATTAGTATTTGATTTTTAACAGGTGAGGGGGACTCTGTCTTCCTCACCTTATAGAAAGGTTGATGACATGGATAACAACTGTGCTGTTCAATTGAAAGACATCACCAAGACCTTTGGAGCCGTCGTGGCTAATGAGAACGTTTCGTTCGACATCAGAAAGCACGAAGTACTGGCTATCTTAGGTGAAAACGGCAGTGGCAAGACCACTCTTCTTAAAATACTCGGCGGAATAATCAAAGCGAGCGAAGGCAGTCTGTCTGTTTCCGAGAATATGCTTTATATGCCGCAGAATTCCTACGCTTTCCGCGGAGATCTGATTAAAAACATAATAATCGGCGGAGCCGACAGGAGCAAAGCGCTTGAACTGCTTGAAAAGCTTGAGCTGTCGCATCTTGCGGATAAAAAAGCAAAATCTCTTTCGGGCGGAGAATTACAGCGCCTTTCTCTCTGCCGTGTATTATCGGGAAAGTGCGATTTACTGCTTCTTGACGAACCGACCTCCGCCTGCGACGCAAACGGTGCGGAGCTCGTGATAAAAGCAATCAAAGACTATCAGAAAAGCTGCGGATGCACCGTGATTATGAGCACTCATTCGCCTATGCTTGCTCTGAACGCCTCCGGCAGGCTGATAATTCTCAACGGCAGAAGAATTGAATCCGACGGTTCTCCCGAAAAAATACTCGCAAATCCAGAAACACAGTGGGCAAAAAGTTTTGCGGCGGGGTGGAAGATATAATGCTGAATGTTCTTAACAGAGAAGAAGCCGTTGAACTCATTAGAGAAAAAACGGCTGGTCTCTCAGCTGAATCCGAAAAAGTGAATATACGGGACGCCTGCGGCAGAGTTCTTACCTGCGATATCGTTTCCGATGAAAACGTTCCGTCATTTGACAGAACAACCGTTGACGGTTACGCGGTCAATGCCGCGGATACTTTCGGCGCGGGTGCGTCAATACCCGCTCAGCTTGAAATCGCCGGAGAAATACTTATGGGAGAAAACGCGGACTTTTCTCTCAGAAGAGGTCAGTGCGCAAAGATTTCAACCGGCGGAATGCTTCCCAAAGGAGCGGACGCAGCTGTAATGATTGAGCATACCGACAGCGACAACGGTCTTTGCCTTGTTTATAAATCGGTCGCACCCGGTGAAAACATAACTAAAAAAGGCGATGACATTTCCGCCGGCGAAACAGCGCTGAAAAAGGGAACTTTAATCAAGCCGTCTCAGATCGGCGTTCTCGCCGCTCTCGGAATATCCGAAGTTGAAGTATATGAAAAGCCTGTTATTGCCGTTATTTCTACGGGCGATGAAATAGTCAGAAACAATCCCAAACCCGGGCAGATAAGGGATGTAAATACATTTTTGTTATCTGCCGCAATAAAAGAATCCGGCTGCGAAGCGATTGAATACGGAGCGGTTGCGGATAAAAGAGAAGAAATTGAAAACGCAGTTAAAGAATGCGTCAAAACAGCCGATGCCGTCATTATTTCGGGCGGATCATCGGCAGGTGCAAGAGATATGACCGTGGATATTATCGACACTCTCGGCAAAGCATATTTCCACGGAATTGCAATGAAACCGGGCAAACCGACAATTTTCGGTATTATCAATGATAAACCGGTTTTCGGCCTCCCCGGCCATCCGCTGGCGGCATATTTTGTATTCAGACTTATTGTCACCGAATATATCGGAAAACTGATGAATTTGCCTCCCGATATACCTTTGGGAAGCGCCGCTCTTGCGGAAAATATACCCTCAAACCACGGCAGAGAAGAGTTTCTCTGCATAAAAATGAATGAAAACAATGAAATCGTTCCTCTTCACACCAAATCCGGCATTATCTCGGTCTTATCGGAAGCTACCGGATTCATAAGAATCCCGAGAAATGCCGAAGGAATAAACAAAGGAACGGCAATGGAAATATACAGCCTATGAAACACAATTATCTCAACAACGTCCCTCTCAGCGAGGCAAAAACAATTTTTTTCAATCATCTGAAGGATGCGGAATTCGGCTGCAAAACCGAAACAGTCGCTGTCACCGATGCCTGCGACAGAGTTATAAAAAATGCCGCTTATGCCGCTATCTGCTCGCCCCATTACAATGCGAGCGCTATGGACGGCATTGCCGTAAAATCGGAAACAACCTTCGGCGCGAGTGAAAAAACTCCGGTTGTTTTAGCACCCGGTGATTATACGGTTGTCGATACCGGCGACCCGATACCCGACGGCTGTGACGCAGTTATTATGGTTGAGGATCTGATTGAACTCGGCGATGACAAGCTGCAGATAATTTCCGCCGTTTATCCCTGGCAGAATGTGCGTCAGGTCGGCGAAGATATCTGCATGGGCGATATGATTGCTCCTTCGGGAACAAAGCTCACACCGTCTCTCTGCGGGGCGCTTCTCGCGGGCGGAATAACCGAAATTGAAGTTATAAAGAAACCGCTTGTCGGTATTATTCCGACTGGCGATGAGATAGTTGCGCCTACAAGCAACCCCGGCAAAGGCGATATAATCGAATTCAATTCGACTGTTTTCAAGGGAATGCTTGACTCGTTCGGAGCCGAGGCAAAAGTATATCCGATTACTCCCGATAAAAAGGAACTGATAAAAGCCGCCGTTGAAACCGCACTTGCGGAATGTGATATTGTTCTCATTTCGGCGGGTTCTTCAGCAGGCAGAGACGATTACACAAGTGAGATTATTTCATCACTCGGCACTGTTCTCGTTCACGGTATTGCTATAAAACCCGGTAAGCCGGCCGTTCTCGGCGAGGCGCAGGGTAAGCCCGTTATCGGCATTCCCGGCTACCCCGTTTCGGCAATAGTCATTATGGATGAAATAGTCGGCGATGTTGTTTCCATGTATTACGGAAAAGATCGCGCAAAGGGAGAAACGGTCAAAGCCGTGCTCTCCAAAAAGATTGTATCGTCTCTCAAATATACCGAGTATGTTCGCGTTTCTCTCGGCAGAATCGGCGGGAAACTCTCCGCATCGCCGCTCTCAAGGGGCGCGGGCGTGATTACAAGCTTTACCAAGGCGGACGGTGTTCTGCTAGTTCCGCAGGACTGTGAGGGAATCGAAGCCGGCGAAGAGATTGAAATACGTCTTATCAGACCGCTTTCCGAAATTGAAAACACTTTGATTATAACGGGCAGCCACGATCCGCTGATTGACGAAGTCTCCGATTTCCTGGCGAAAAAAGGCGCTCCGTTCAGAGTCTGCTCAACTCATGTCGGCAGCATGGGCGCAATCTATGCCGTTCGCGACGGTCTCGCCCACATGGGCGGAATTCATCTGCTTGATACCGAAACAGGCGAATACAATAAATCTTACATTGAAAAATATATTCCGTCGGGCAACGCCGTTGCAGTTAAAGGCGTCGGCAGAGTTCAGGGCCTTATGGTTAAAAAAGGAAACCCGCTGGGAATCAAAGAGTTTTCCGATATAAAGAACGGCCGCTATGTCAACCGCCAGCGCGGCGCGGGCACGAGAATACTCTGCGATTATCTTCTTGACAAAAACGGTATTTCACCCGATGAGATAAGCGGTTACAACAACGAGGAATTCACTCATACGGCCGTTGCGGCGCTTATTGCCGCCGGCAATGCGGACGCAGGCCTCGGAATCTACTCGGCCGCCAAAATGTATGACCTGGATTTCATTCCGATATGCAACGAAACTTATGAATTCCTGATTGACAAAGAATATCTTGACAATCCTATGGTAAAAGCATTCCTTGAAGTGCTGTATTCCGATGAATTCAAAG
>CAMUZD010000195.1 GCA_947165115.1 uncultured Clostridia bacterium | reverse complement strand
TGGGTATAAATAGAGTTTATCATAAGGTCCATAAGGCGCTTGGATTCGGATTTGAACTTTCTTTTTTTCATTGCATATACCTTCTTTCTGCAGAATATTATATCAAATAGATATTATTAAATGTTAAGCAAATTTTAACAATATGTTAATGTCAAGCACCCCGTATTAAAGAGTGCCAATATGCTTAACAAAAGCTTACATAATCGTTTATAAAAAATTAACTTTACTATATTTATGAATTATGATAAAATAAGTTGAATAAAATTTCATCCGAAAGGCGGTGCAGAAATGAAGGAATTGATGGATTATATCAATAATTCCCTGAATTCGCTCCCCGAAGATAAATACTTATATGCCTTCAAAAAAAAGCTTGTCGCCGAAATAACGGAGAGAGCAAACGACATAACCCATACCGGCATTTCCGATGACAAAGTTATATATGATATCATTACCGGAGAGCATCCCAATATCGAAAAGGAATTCAGAGAATACAAGGGCGAATTTGAGAAGAAAAGGCAGCAAAAAGTTGCTTTTCGCAAAACGATACTCGGCTCGGCGGGATATTTTCTCGCAGTGCTGATTATATTCCTGGTAGTCAGTTTTATGGGCCAGGGCTGGAAAAAGAGCTGGGTATTTCTTATCAACGGCCTTAGCCTTTATGTGGCTTATATGTCGCTCAACACAGTCTCTCTTCTTTCCGAAAAGAGCAGCCGTTACCGTCCGGTATCAAGAACACTGCTCGCTCTTTCCGTCTTCTCATTCGCTCTGCCCGTTTTTCTGATCTGCGCTTTTTTGCTTAAAGCACCGCACCCCTGGCTTGTTTTCATAGCAGCGGTTATAGCGATGTTTACGGTCGACGGCATCTATATTGAGAAGCAGAAGCTAAGATTTGCGATATTCTTCCACCTCGCTTATATTCCTCCCGCCATGACTATGTTCTATATCTTCTTTGCAACATTGAATATAATCCCCTGGCATCCCGGCTGGATACTTATTCCGCTTTCGTTCCTTATCGTCATAGCTGTAATTCTTTACAGACTTAACGTTTACAAAAAGCATAAATATTCCGATGAAGAAACGGAGGCTGACAGCGAATGGTAAAAAAACTGAACGCCGAATTATGGGATAAGATGCATTATCTATTCCGCGATTATAATGACAGAGTTGTTCATGCGGAATTTGACTACGATTTTGAAATCGACATCGACGCTCTCAAGACCGTCATCATCTGCGCATTCGAAAAGCTCCCCGTTCTTCATTCAAGCTTTACGGATAATCATGTAAGCCCTTATTGGACCGTAAACAGATACACAATTGAAGATGTGCTGACAGTTACCGAGGCCGAGGAAGACAAGGTTGGCGAAATCGCCGACGGATTTCTGACCGGAGAAATCCCGGCCGACGGAAGAGTTCAGATGAAATTCTGCGTTATTTTCCACTCCGGAAAAACCAGGCTCTGCATAATCGAAAACCATATGTGTATGGACGGCGGAGATTTCAAATATTTCCTCAAGGATTTCTGCAAGAATTATAATGATTATGTTGAGAATAAGGTGAGTCCGCTTGCATACAGAAGCGGCAACCGCGCTTATACATCCGTTTACAAGGATTTCTCAAAAAGAGATCAGAAGGCCGCTCAGAGTCTCTATAAAAACATTAACAAAAAGGATTCTCACGCTTTCCCGCTGAGTCCGTCCTCACCCGAAGATAAATCATTTATCGCAAGGCTGACTATCCCAGAGGAGAAGTTCCTCCAGATTAAAGCAAAAGGAAAAGCTCTCGGAGCAACAATCAACGATATTCTACTTGCATCTTATTTCTATTCACTCTATGAGCTTGCCGGATTCGGCAGAGAAGAGAGCGTGAGCATTTCAGCTGCAATCGATCTGAGAAGACATCTAAAATCGATGAATAATACAGGATATACCAACCATACGGCATGGATGCAGTGCAAAATACCCGAGCTCGGCAGAGGGCCTCAACCGAATTCAAGCAGGATAAATACATGGGCCTTTACGGTCTGCCGTTGCTCTCGCTCGGATATAAGATCATGCCGCACGCGGCAAGCGAGGAAATAATCAAAATCGGCTATTCAAATCCCCTGCTCGCAATGAGCAATATTGGTATTCTCGAAGCCGATAAGCTTGCTCTTTCGGGACATGAACCGACAAAAGGATTTATGACCGGTGCTGTCAAGTATAAACCTTTTGTGCTCCTATCGGCCACTTCATTCAGAAACGAAATCACAATGTCAATGTGCGTGCGGGGCAACGAAAAAGATAAAGAAACCGTATCCGAATTCTTCAGGCTATTCGATAAAAACATTGATTCAATAATAGCAGAACAGTAATTTTTTGCCGGGAATTATACCGATGTGTAGTTCCCGGCAATTTGTCAATATATAGTAATAATAAATAATATTTACATCAATATTTTGTAATATCTTATAATAGATTATTTATATACTATATAATATAATATATATGTAAAAATTTGGTTACAAAGGAGAAATCACTATGACAAAAAAGATTACCGCCATAGTCCTCGCTGCAATAATGGTTCTCTGCGCTCTCCCCTTCACCGCTTTTGCAGACTATGAAGCTGCAACCGCCGAAGCAAGAGTTGCCGGTTGGGATGCAAACTTTGAGACCGTTATTGAGAAGCTCCTAACTAACGAAAAATCAGCACACTGGCAGTATGTCGCCGAAAACAACAAAGAGATTTCCGACACCATGATTACTTACACCGTATTTGCTCTGTATGACAATGCATGGAAAAACGGATTCGATCACAGCGTTTCCATCGATAACGCAGAAAAGATTCTCTGCTCCCTTATCGAGAAGGTTGACGCCAACATCGGTGACAGCAAAGTAGCAGAAATCATAAAGGTTCTCCAGACCGCGAGCGATTTCAACGATCTTCTTCAGAAGGTCAACGGAGTTATCAAGTTCTCCGACACACTCAACAGCGCAGAATGGAACACCGCTTTCAAAGCAATCAAGACCGCTATTGAGCTTGGCAATCTCTATGAAGAGCAGAGAGATAAGGTTATCGAAGCTTACGCTCAGATTCTTTCCGTTCAGGCTGCCAATGAATACTACAAAGATTTCCTCAGATATCTCGCAAACAACTGCACTTATGATGTAGTTGCCACCGCTGCAAACAATCTTGTAGCGCACATCAACGACAGCGTTGAAGATATTCTCAAGGATGAAGCCGGCAATTCGCTTGCTATGGTAGGCTCCAAGTTCTTCGAGAAAGCCGCAAGACTTGCTATGGATTCAAATGCATACACTGCTGTTGCCCTCAAGGTTTATGATGTAGGCACAAGCGTTGCAGATGCTCTCTGGAACACCAGCGACCAGTATGCAATTATGGATCAACTTTACACCACCTTCTTTGCAGAGACTACTGCCAAGAATTACGTTTATTACGCAAAGGCAAACGGCGGTGCAGAGATGTATGAATATGCCATCGGCATTCTTCTCGGTCTCAGAGAAGCAGGCAGCCAGGCTCTCTATGATCTCAAGCTTGCTCAGAACGAAGGTATCGTAGGCAAGATCAAGAATCAGATCAACTACAACGTAAGCTTCAAGCAGATTGAAGAAATGGCATTCCTTCAGCTTGCGAAAGATATTCTCTTCAACAAGCCCGTTTCAGCTTATAAGCCCATCAGCACCATCGTAACCATCGACACCATCGCAAATGTTTTCCTCGATGATATGTCGCTCTTCAACCAGGCCGGTATCTACAGCGACGATAACGGTTACTATTCAGTATATCTTAATGAAAACATCGGCCTTTACGTCAAGACCGCTTTCATCGTTAACGACCTTGATGTTATGGTAAGAGCCGGCGAAAAGACTTACGCTACTGCCGTTATCGAAAAGATCGGCGAGAGCGGAATCTATGATTTCTCCTTCACCAATGCTATCTGCGGCATGGGCGGCGACATCGTCTTCAATTCCGATATAGCTAATTACAGAACATATACTTCGCTTGTAAACGATGCAGTTGTCACCAGCGAGCTTAACCATGATTTCGTATATCCTCCCTACAATGCAGTTAACCTCAGCTCCGTCTCCGGTGCAGTTGTATCTGTAGTTTCTGATGAAGCCAAGGGCAAGGTTATCGAACTCAGAGTTCTTATCGAGAACATCATCACCAGCATCAAGACCTTCTTCGCTACCCTC
>CAMUZD010000194.1 GCA_947165115.1 uncultured Clostridia bacterium | reverse complement strand
AAATGCTATATAATCGCGGATTTGATATAATTCAGAAGCCGTTCAGCATGGGAGTTCGTATTGAGCATCCGAGAGAGCTGATTGACAAAGCTCAGTTCGGCGACAGCGCGGGCAATCCCAAGCTCGGCGCGGCTGTTTATAAAATGGCGTGCCATCCCGAGCACGGCAGGGGAGCTTACACCTTCTGTATGTGCCCCGGCGGAACTGTCGTCTGCGCCTCGAGTGAGGAAAACAGAGTTGTAGTCAACGGTATGAGCGAATATGCCCGCGACGGTGAAAACTCAAATTCTGCCCTTTTGGTCGGTATCGAGCCCGAGAGTTTCGGCAACGACCATCCGCTCGCCGGAATTGAGATTCAGCGAAAGATAGAGAGCAGGGCTTTCGAGGCGGCGGGCGGCGACTATTCCGCACCGTGTCAGCTTGTTGGAGATTTTCTCGCGGATAAAAAGAGCACTAAACTTTCATTTGTAAAACCCACGTGTCCGACAGGCGTCGTTCCAGGCAATATAAGGGATATCCTGCCCGAAAAAATTACGGATACGATGGCTTCAGCCATCATAAAAATGGATAAGATGCTCAGCGGATTCGCGCTTCCCGATGCAGTGCTGACAGCTCCCGAAACGCGTTCATCGTCACCTGTGCGAATTCTCAGAAATGATATTTATCAATCAAATATCCGCGGAGTTTACCCCTGCGGAGAGGGCGCGGGCTATGCAGGCGGTATAGTTTCCGCCGCCGTTGACGGCATACGGTGCGCCCACGCGGTTTTGCTTGACGAAACTGATGATATGTAAAAACTTGCAGAGCGCTGAACTCTGCAAGTTGATTATCTTAGTCTTTTTTATCTATACTTTTTACCCAGTTCATGCTCCTTGCCTTGAAGAATGCGACGACGCATTTGAGGACCTGGTCTGCTTTGAGGCAGGCGAATGTCACGGGCACAGGAAATCTGAATACGAAAGCGCTCAGCGCGGAAGCGGGCAGGACTATAAGCCACATGAAGATTATGTCGTTTCTCAGGACAAACGATGTGTCTCCGCCTCCCGAAACGATTCCGCAGAGGGTGGGTGCCTCATAAGATGTTCCGATTATCGTTACAGCTAGTATCCAGGTGAAGATATTTGTAAAATGAACTGTTGCGGGAGTTGCATCATAGAAACCGATTATCAGCGATTTGCAGGCGAAAAGTATCACGCTCGAAACAATTCCGATTGCAACAAAGAGCAGCTGAAGGCCGTTGCTTCGCTTTTTTATGGTTTCCATCGTCTCTCCCTCGCCGATTGTTTTTGCAATCAGCACGCAGGCTGCTCCGCTCGAAGCGTATGTGAATATCGTCGCGACCTGAAATAGCGTTGTCACTATGCTGTTTGCCGCTATAGCGCTCTCTTCAAGGCGGCCGATTATCGCTCCCTGAATATTCATCGCAAAGCCCCATGAAACGGAACTCGCCAGCAGAGGAACTCCGACACGGAGATACTGCAGAAACATCTCTTTATCTGCTCTGATAAGGTCTGCAAATTTCATTTTCAGTTTCTTGTCGCCGGCGAGAGTGTAGATAAATACTACCGTGAATTCTATGATTCTTGAAATCAATGTCGCGAGCGCGGCACCACTGATTCCCATCTCGGGCAGACCGAGTTTGCCGTAAATCAATATATAATTGAGAAATATGTTTATTCCGAATGATGAGAGTGAAACATAAAAGCCGATTTTGACCGTTTCCGCGCTTCTGAGAATCGCGAGCAGAATCTGTGTCATTCCGTATAGAATATAAGTGTATTTGATTATTGCAAGGTATTCCACCGCCTGGGCGGCAACTGCTGATTTGTCGGTATAGAGAGCTATCAGCTGATTGGGAATGAAGACGCAGAGCACAAACAGAACCGCCGAGAAAACAAAGCCGATGATATTTGCGACCGCGGCAGATCTGTGAATTGATTTTATATTGCGCTCTCCCCAGTATCTTGAAGCGAGCACGGTCATTCCGCTGGCAACTCCCGTTACCGCCATATGAAGAAAATACTGCAGATTGTTGCAGATTCCGACTCCGCTCAGCGCCGTTTCGCTGTAAGCCCCCATCATTACGGAATCCGCGAGGTTAACGCCGTAAACTATCAGATTCTGAAGCGCGACAGTTACGGTCATTACCAGAAAGGCCTTGTAAAAGTCCTTCTCTGTCATTCTGATTTCGTTTTTGGTTTCCATTTCTTTTTCTTTCCCGGTTATTATTTGTGATTGAATTATATCATCGCATTATTATTAAATCAATAGTGAGGTGCAATTATGTTTAACGGTAAAATGAAAGCAGTTACATTCAGTTATGATGACGGAGTAACGCAGGACAGGCGCCTGATTGACATTTTAAATAAATACGGGCTGAAATGCACTTTCAATCTCAATTCCGAACTGCTCGGCACAGATAATCATCTGATTATCTGCGACAGGACGATTTCTCATTGCAAGCCCCGCGCCTGCGAGGTAAGGGAAATATACGATGGCCACGAAATTGCCGTTCATACACTGACTCATCCGAATCTCACAAAATGCGACGAGACTGAGATTATTCGCCAGGTCGAGCAGGACCGCCTCAATCTCTCCGAAATTGCAGGCTATGAGGTTGTCGGCATGGCTTACCCGAGCGGAGGAGTGAATTACAATCACTTTGTTTCCGAAACAATCAAAAAGAATACAGGTGTAAAGTATTCGCGCACGATAGAGGCCTCAGGTAGTTTTGACCTGCAGAGTAATCTCCTTGAATTCAGACCGACTCTCAGACACGCCGATTTTGACGATCTGTTTTCTCTGGCCGATGAATTCATTTCCCTCGAGCCTTCTGAGCCGAAGCTTTTCTATATTTGGGGACACAGCTACGAGCTCGATATCGAAAACACCTGGGATAAATTTGAGGAATTCTGTAAAATCATATCGAACAGAGATGATATTTTCTACGGCACGAATAAAGAAGTGCTGCTTTGAATATCATAAAAATATCCCTGCCGGTAGACGGCAGGGAGTTTTTTATTCAAGCATATAGTTTTTGAAATCCGCAATTTCTTCGTCTGTGATTTTCAATCCGTCTTTGACAAAGTTCTCAAATGAGCCATATTTCTCTGTTAGTGCGTCAAACGCCGAATTCAGATATTTTTCATCAGCGAGGAAGACTTCATAGGTCTTTCTCGCGATTTTTTTGCTCGCGAGGAAAATGCCGGCCAGCAGCGAATATTTGCGGGCGTTTTTCTTTGAAACAGCGTTTGTCGCAGTATAGTCCTGCATTATCTGCTCGTCTTTTACTCCGAGCAATTTAAGCAGGATTGCCGATGTAACGCCGGTTCTGTCCTTTCCCGCCGTGCAGTGAAAGAGCACTGCGCCCTCGCGGTTGCTCATAATAATCCTGAGTGTTTCGGAAAGACGGGCGACCGAATAATCATCGGTAACGGTTATGGGATATACATCGGTAAGCTCGGGAATGTAATTATAAAGCTCATCCTTGCTCTCCGCTTTCTTTACCGCTTCAAAGACATCGGAGCCCATTCCGCCCGTAACGGCAAGGGTGGTTTCGCTGAAAATCGGTATATGATAGTATTTTGCTCCTGCAGGGAGAATATCCGCTCTGCCCGCTCTCTCATCATCAGACCTGAAATCGATGACAGCGGCTACTCTGTATTTGCTCTCGAGCACGCTTTTATCATGAGGGCTGAGTTTGTTAAGCTTTGCCGAGCGCAGCAGCAGACCTTTTCTGACCTTTTTGCCGTCTTCGGTTTCAAGGCCGCCGAGGTCGCGGAAATTAAGCTTTTTGTTTTTTATGGTGTCAGACATAATCAATAATTCTTAAATGGCATTTCGTAAATCTTTTTCCAGTTTCTGACCTTATCGGGGCTGTAGCGCTTCGGAATTCCTGCGCAGGCCGCGGTAACAGCGCTGATTCTCGCACCGGCCGCCGGTAGCTTCTTTAAAATATCGGTATTTTTGCAGACATGCTTTGCCTTATTCAGCAGATCGGGGAATGAGAAACTCATGCTCGAAAGGCCGACAAAATCCGCGCCGAAAGTGATATCATCCGAAGTAATCATTCCGCTGTCAAAGAAGTAATCAACCTCATCTGCGGTGAGCTTAGGAAGAAGCAGCTTGCCTGCCGCGAGAGACGCAAGTCCCGAACCGAGTGATTTATAGAAATTATACTGATATTTCCAGAGCGTTTCAACC
>CAMUZD010000193.1 GCA_947165115.1 uncultured Clostridia bacterium | reverse complement strand
AATCCTTCGCCGACCCCCGCGGGAGCGTCGATAAACACATAATCATACTTTGAAAAGATTTCGCCGAGTGTATCGCGCAGGGCCTTACCTGAAAAAGCATCATCATATTTTCTCGGAGCGGCGATGAAATCAATATCACCCGTGATGACCGCTCTTTCGGGAGCGCAGCGGGAGAGAATGCAGTCTCCCCAGTCGAAAACCACCTGCTCATCGCAGCCGAGAAGAAGATCGAGCGAGCGCAGACCGATATCGCAGTCAATCGCCAGCACTTTTTTGCCGAGCGCAGAGAGCGCCTTTGATATGCCCGCCGTGAAGGTGGATTTTCCGACGCCGCCCTTGCCCGAGGCGACCGCGTAGATTCGCGTCATAAGCTCACTCCTTTCAAATATTATCTGCTGTTAATCTTACGGAATCAGGACTTCCTCCGCGCCGAGTCCTTCTGCGGAATCGGATGCGCCGAGCCAGTATTCTATCGCGGCGGAAACAACGGGTGAAAGATATTTGCCCGAAACGAGTCCTTCGCCGACAACAGCCACCGCTATCTGCGGATTGTCATAGGGCGCAAATGCGATAAGGAAGCCGTTGTTTATCTTGGTGGAATAACCGTTTCCGGTCCGCCTGATTTCCTGGCTGGTACCCGTTTTACAGGCAACCTTTACCGGCAGATGCCAAAAATACTGGGCGCAGTAGCCGGTAGTTCCGACTTCGAGCATACCGCGCTTGACTATATCGATTGTTTCTTTTGAAATACCGGTCTGGACGACAACCTCGGGGCCGTTGTCGAGCTTGGTCTCGCTGTAATCAAAGCTCTTTATGCTCTTGATAAGATGCGCTCTGTAGCGCACTCCGCCGTTTGCGATTGTATTGACATAATTCGCGAGCTGAATCGGAGTCCAGAGGTTGCCCGCCTGACCGATGGCCGACTGGACGGTATAGCCCGGCAGCCAGGTCTGGTTTATCGAGGCGCGGTATTCGGGGCTGTCAAGCACGCCGACCGCCTCATTGAGCTCTACGCCGGTCTTTGCTCCGAGGCCGAGAAGGGTTCGGTATTCATTCATTTTATCAATGCCGAGCATATCGCCGACCTTCAGGAAGAAGGTGTTGCAGGATTCATCAATCGCATGAACGACATTGACATATAAATTCTCGTGGGCCTGTTCGCACTTGAAATGCTGGCCCATATATGTATAGGAACCGTTGCAGAAAACGGTAAAATCTTCGTCGATTATTTTCTCTTCGAGAGCCGCAATAGCTACCGATGGCTTCGCGGTTGAGCCGCATGCGTAGGTTGACATCAGCGCTCTGTTCCAGAGGGGCGAGCCCTTTGCGGTGTTGAGCTCCTGCGCATGCTCGCCGTAAGTTGAAATATTATAGGTGGGATAAGAAGCGCTCGCGAGAACGGAAGCGTCCTTGCAGCTGAGAACCACGCAGGCACCGGCGTTCGGGACGATGGTATGGAAGCTATTTTCCTCAATTACAACCTTTTCGAGCGCGTCCTGAACCACTTTCTGCATGCCGGAGTCAATGGTAAGAACTACTGTATCGCCCTGCTCGGGCTGTTTCGTTATCTTGGTGGTGCGGTTGCCGTCGGCATCCGTATAGACTGTCTTTTCGCCGTTTTTACCTTTGAGGTATTCCTCGGCGGCGAGCTCCATTCCGCTCTTGCCGATTTCATCGGTATCGGTATAGCCCTTGTCCTTGAGCTGAGCATATTCCTCTGCATTGATAAGGCCGGTCATCCCGAGAATGTGCGGGGCAATAGTGCCGTCGGTATATGACCTGACAGGGACAACCTCAACATCGACTCCCTTGAAGAAGTCGCTTCTTTCTTTAATCAGGGCCACAAGCTTCTCGGGCACTTTATCTGCGAAGGTGAACGGGGCGCTTATGCTGAAATAAGTGCGCTCCATTTCATAGAGCACGGACGCGATATTTCTCGCATCCTTCTCGCCGTAGTCGCCGAGCTCATATTTTTCGATAAGCGCGTCAAAACAATCCTGCGCGGTGACGTAATCATTGAGATTAAGCATATCCCTGCTCTTGAGTTTCTTTATCAGCACTTCGCTGTCGGCCTTGAATTTTATCTTGCCGTTTGAGCCGAAGACAAGAGGAAGCGTATCCTTCCACTCAAGATGATTCGAAGTGAAAAGATGGATGAGATTGTTTATTATCTTGTTCCTCTCCTGCTTGTTGTCGGAATCGGGGAAAAACGCCGCGTCAAAGATAATCGAATAACCCTGCTCGTTGAAGACGAGCTTTTTGCCGTTGCAGTCGACTATCTCGCCGCGCGCGGCCTTTATCGGCGAGGTCCTTGAAGAAACATTTGATACAATATCCTTGTATTTCTGCGTTTCTATGACCTGCAGTTTGAAAAGGTCGCCGCCGAGTATTCCGAAAAGAAGCACCAGGATGCAGACTATCGCAATCTGCCTTCCCCGCGAAATGTTAAGTTTCATTTCTCTGCCTTTATCTATTCATTGAATTTTCTGCCGAGCCAATACACCGCGAAATAAATGGGCGGCGCGAATACCGCCGTATAGACGGCGCAGGGCAGATAATAAGTAATCAGAGCCGAAAAGCTGCCGGCGAGGCCGGCGAAAACATAGTGCCAGAGCCAATAGCCGAGATTGTAGATTACAAGCGCGACGCCCGTGAGCAGCAGATGGGTAACGAAATTATTCCTCATCACCGTATTGATGAGCGTGCCGCAGACGAAACCCGCAATCACAAGGAAAATCGCATTGAAGCTGTTACCTCTTGCAACCGTATCCCAGAGCGCGCCCGCAAGCAGGCCGTAAAGAATTCCCGCCTTCTCGCGCTCGGTCATCGCTATGGCCGTCACGAGCGGGATGAGAATCAGAGCCCGCACTCCCGCAATCCGCGGAAACCATCCCGGCGTATTCTGCAACACGGCGAAGACGATTACCGCTGCGGCGAGACAAGCCCTGCGAATTATCGTATTCTTACGGTTAATCTGTAAAGCCATTATTTTGCCTGCCCGTCAAATTCGGTGATAATGAAAACATCGGTGAGCTGCGAGAAATCCACGCCCGGCTTGATAACAGCCGAAGCTGAAATATCAACGGTCGCGTCAACTATATCGTCAACGGTGCCGATGATAAGGTCGGCGGGATAGACGCCGCTGATGCCCGCAGTGCAGATGATCCCGCCCGAGGCGACCGCCGTCGTGGGCGAGAGACCGGGCATGACGCACATTCCCTGCTTGGAATATTCGACAGTAGTCGTTACATAGCCGACCTCGCGGGTGCGCACATCATAGGCGCTGACATTGACTTTCGGATTCATAAGAGTATTCACGACGCAGCGTGTCGGAGTTACGCTCTTGACGGTGCCGACGACATATTTGCCGTAAATAACGGGATCGTTGACTTTGATTCCGCTCGCCGAGCCCTTGTTGAGGGTGAATGAACTGAATCTGTCCGCAGCATCGGAGCCGATTATCGCGGCCTCGGTGAATTTATAGTCGCTGTGCTGTTCCTTGAGGTCAAGGAATTCTTTATAGAATTCGTTCTGATGAACTAAATCCTCATAGTTTACGAACTGCTCCCTGAGGCGGTCAATCTCCTTCTCAAGCTCGGCGTTCTTTTTCTTGTAATAAGACGAGGAGCGGAAGGAAATCGGGAGATTGCTGAAGCTCGAGGAGAGCGAGCTTGCGGCTCTTGCGGCGGGGCCGAAAACGACGCTGACCGCTTTATTCAGGGGCGATGAGCCGCTTCTCGAGGCAACGGAAATAATACTCCCCGCGATGAGCGCGGCAAGTATGATTGCAAAAAGTTTGAAACCCGAGCTTCTGAAGAAACGATTCATCCTTTATTCTCCCGTAAATCAGATGTATTTTTTTCCGTCCGCCGAGGCGTTCGGAAGCCTGCCCTCAAGGCAGATGCCTGTGCCGTCAACGACGCAGTCAAGAGGTCTGCCCGCTACGACGGCGGGGATTTTGGTCTCCTCTTTGATGAATTTATCGAGACCTTTTATCAGAGCGCCGCCGCCCGTGAGCATAATGCCTCTGTCTATGATATCGGAGGCAAGCTCGGGAGGTGTGCTCTCAAGGGTTGATTTGATGAGGTCGGCAATCTGGGAAACGGGCTCTGCCATTGCCTCCCTGATTTCCTCACTTGTTACGTCAATATTCTTGGGCAGTCCGTCCATAAGGTTTCTGCCCTTTATATTCATCGAGCCCTCACCCTCATAGGG
>CAMUZD010000192.1 GCA_947165115.1 uncultured Clostridia bacterium | reverse complement strand
GATTTCTTTCAATTTCTTCTTCGCTCGGTGTAACCGGCTTGAAGACTTTTGCTCGGGGCTTCTTTCCGTATACGCAGACCGGGAAATTCTTGGGGCAGGTGCATCCCTGTGCGAGCGGAGCGAATGCATTTTTGACCGCTCTGTCCTCGAGCGAATGAAATGTTATGATACTCAGACGTCCTCCGGGCTTGAGGCAGTCAAACATATCCTCGACCGCTTTTGTCAGCCCGTCCAGTTCGCCGTTTACGTAAATTCTGAGCGCCTGAAAGGTTTTTCTGGCAGGGTGTCCGTCGCGTCTTGCGGCGGCGGGGACTGCCGACGAAATTATTTCCGCGAGTTCAAGAGTTGTCTCAATAGGTTTCTCTTCTCTCGCGGCGACTATCGCGGCCGCTATGCGCGGAGCGAATCTTTCTTCGCCGTAGTCAAAAATGATTTTCTGAAGCTCCCTGCAGGAGAGCGTATTGACCGCGTCTGCTGCGGACGGCCCGCTCATGCTCATTCTCATATCGAGAGGCGCATCCTTATGAAAAGAAAAACCCCTCGATGCGTCATCGAGCTGATGGGAGCTTACTCCAAGGTCTGCGAGTATACCGTCTGCCTTGTCGATATGCAGACCTTGGAGTATGGATTTTATGAAAAAGAAGTTATTGTTTATTATAGTAACATTATTATATATACCGAGCCGTTCCTTAAGAACCGCTATTGCTTGTGGATCCCTGTCTATTGCAACGAGCCTTCCGGTGGTCAGGAGCTTAGCTACTGCTCCTGAATGGCCACCACCGCCCGCTGTGCAGTCAACATATGAGCCATCCGGGCCTATGTTGAGAGATTTGATTGTTTCTTCAAATAAAACAGGAATATGAGAAAAATTTGCCGAGTCCATTGCTTAATCTCTGGGGGAGAGACTGATGCCGGAGAAGTCGAGCTCTTCGGCCTCTTCTTCAAGCTGAGCGTTCAGCTTGTCTTTGTTCCAGAATTCGAGTCTGTCGGGATTGCTTATGATCTTTGCATCAACATCGAGCTCTGCGAATTCTCTGAATTCGGGTTTGACCGTGATTCTGCCTGAGCTGTCGATTGTGACCATTTCGCTGTTATCCACGAACTTGCGCTGTGCCAGTGTGAGAGCTTTGCCGCTGAAGTATTTTGAGAGGTTGTCATAGACCTTGACGTAATCTTCTTCTGTATAACCTAATATACAGTTGTCATTCGGGTCCTGAAGGTTTTTCATGAGATAAACCGTGTTGCCGTATCTTGCTCTGAATTTGACCGGCAGAGTCAGACGGTTTAACTGATCGAATTTGCAGACCTGACTTCCGCCGAAGCATTGCTGAATTGCAGCCGGCATACGGTCATCTCCTTTCTCTGGAAATTCGTAGCAGAAAATGGGGACAAGCCCCAATCGCTCCCTTTTTGCTCCTTTATTATACTTAAAGACACAATACCTGTCAAGAGTTTTTTTCGAAAAAAACCGCTTTTTTTACGGATTTTTTAACATTTTTTGATAAATTTTGCATTTTGATGCAGAAAAACGACACCGGACGGGGCAAAAGCGTCTCATTTTTCAGCAAATTATTCAATCCGGATCCCCCGGATCGGCAAACCGGCTCCGGAATAACCGCAGTTTACCGCTCAGGCAGTCAGGGGAATACACCGGCAGCCGGAAGCTGCGCTGAAAAAACTGTGATTATTGCCAAACTTTTTTGATTTTTTTCTTGCAATCTGCGAAAAAGTATGATATCATTACAAAACGTATGAAGAAGGAGGTGTCTATATGCCCAATATCAAGTCAGCTAAGAAAAGAGTATTAGTCAACAAGACAAGAGCTGCCAGAAACAAATCGCGCAATACCGCGCTCAAGACTTCTATCAAAAAAGCTCACGCAGCTGTTGAAGCCGGCTCACCCGAGGCTGAGGCTCTCATCAGAGACGCTATCAAGAAGGTTGACCAGGCTGCGGCAAAAGGTCTTATTCATAAGAATAACGCCGCCCGCAAAAAGTCAGCTCTCGCAAAGCTTGCAAAGTAAACAGTGTCAGCGTTACCGCCGCGGTTGTTAATTTTTTATGACCGCGGCTGTTTAATTATTGACAAGTAAATTTTTGTTTGATATAATTGAAATGCTTAAAAGGGCAGGAATCTGCTCAAATTATAAATCGGAGGAACGTTATGGAGACCGTCAAAAAGATCTGCAAAATCATAGCAATTGTAGTTGCTGTTGCCGCAGCGGTTGCGGGAGTTGTATTACTCGTCAAGAAACTTCAGGAAAAGAAAGCGCTTAACGCAGACAGCGAGGAGAATTATGTATCCTGCTCATGCTGCGAAGCACCTGTAAAATAAACCCGATGCCCTCGCGAGCCGGGGGTATTTTACTGAAAAGGAGAAATGCGATATGGTTCTTGAAAAGATTATCGACATAATCAGCGAACAACTTGAAATTGATAAATCCGTAATCAAAGAGAGCTCAACCCTCGAAGAGGATCTCGGCGCAGGCAGCCTCGATCTTATAGACCTTGCAATGTCCATCGAGGATGAATTCGGCATCGAGCTTTCCGATGATGTTATCGAGGATTTAAGCACTGTCGGCGACCTTGCGAAGTATGTTGCCGCCCACAAGAAATAAGATATAAAAAATGCTGCCGCAGTATCAGAGCGATATTGCGGCTTTTTCTTGAATTATAGAGATTATAATAATTAGAATCATTATGAAAAGAATTATTGCTATACTATTGGCTTTTCTATGTGTTATGTCCGTTGCTTCATGCGGTGATAATAATACTGCTTTTGACGGCAAAACGAATTATTCCGAAGAAGAAAAAGAAACAGAACCCTTTGATGCGGGGCTCAGTATCCCTGAGTGGAATTCAAGAAAGGATACGGAATATAGATTCTATTCAGACGGGAATATAGAGTTCCTTCTTTATGGCGCAAATAACGCAACTTTGACTTCTAATTCAGTTGATAATGATTATGATGTTGAAGCATATAAGGATCATTTCGTTCATATAGATTCATCTTCTGCTGTTGTTGTATCGTCAGGCAATACGGAATTGAAAACTTATATTAACGAAGACAATGAGTCTGTGACATTAGAATGCCGATTGATTAAAGTAAAAATGACTGTAAATGGGCATACGGATTCCGTCCTTTCGGGCGTGATAATATCTGCCGATCCGATTCTGTATCTGGGAAACGATTATGAATCTAAAAAAGCACTCACTCCTGAAAAGGCGGTAATCAAAGAAAACGGAGAATTCGTGATTACTGCTATGTATGAAGGTTATGCAGTTATTGGTGGAAACAATCCTTATTACAGTATAGACAGATTCGGATTCGATTTGAAATGAATAATGCTTTTTGTAACACGGGATGAAAAAACGTGTAATAAGGAAAACATAACCATAGCTGTTGTGATTAAGACAGCTTAATATTTATATATTACATTATATGAGGACAATATGATTTTCAGAAATGCTTTGGTGTATCTCGGAAGGGAACGCGGATTTGTTAAAACCGATATTAAGACAAACGGTGAGATAATCGAGGCCGTCGGAAAGACTGACGAGAGCGGCGAGGATTGCTCCGGCAGGGTGATTCTGCCCGGCTTCATCGATATTCATATTCACGGCTGCAACGGCTTCGACTGCACCGACGGAAATCCCGCGAGCGCAGGCGGAATGAGCAGATATCTCGCCTCTCGCGGCGTCACCTCGTTCTGCCCGGCGACAATGACCGTGAATGAAAAACTGCTCCGCGATTCGTTTGCCTATATCGCCGAAACAATGGGAAAAGAAGAGGGCGCTTATATCCACGGAATCAATATGGAGGGCCCGTTCATTTCTCCTGCAAAGAAAGGCGCCCAGTCTGAAAAGGATATCCGCAATCCCGATATTGAGCTTTTCAGAGAACTAAACGGCATCTGTCCGGTAAGTCTTGCAGATATAGCGCCTGAGATGCCGGGTGCGGATGAATTCATAGAGAAGGCAAAGGAAATCTGCACCGTATCCGCCGCTCATACCGCAATCGGTTACGATGAAGCAGTCAGAGCCTTTGATCTAGGCATAACTCATGTTACTCACCTTTTCAATGCAATGACTCAGTTCGGTTCGAGGGAACCGGGACTTGTAGGCGCGGCTTTCGACTATAAGAAGAATGAAATAATGTGCGAGCTTATCTGCGACGGAATCCATATCGCTCCCGCTACATTGAGGACAGCATTCTCAATCCTCGGAGACAGAGCGGGGGTGATAAGCGATGCCATGGCGGCTTCCGGGCTGCGGGACG
>CAMUZD010000191.1 GCA_947165115.1 uncultured Clostridia bacterium | reverse complement strand
TCCAAAGCAAGTCCAGCTGCCGGTATGGCATGCAGGTCCGTGTGGAATTACTGTTGCAAGAACGGTGTCGCGGTCGCAGTCTGCACGAAGTTTTACAACTTCAAGGAAATTTCCGCTTGTTTCACCTTTGAGCCAGAGCTCCTGTCTTGATCTGTACCAGAAACAGGTAAGCCCTTTTTCAATTGATATTTCAAGGCTTTCCCTGTTCATATATGCGAGAGTAAGAACTTTTTTAGAAACAGAATCAACAACAATAGCGGGAATCAGGCCTTTTTCATCAAATTTTAGTTCATCTAGATTCAGCATAATTATTCTCCGTAATTCTGGCGGGTATTCCGTTTTCCGCCATTTTCTTTTTTAAATCGTTAATTTTCACTTCGCCGAAATGAAAAATCGAAGCAGCAAGGCCGGCATCAACTTTAGGAAGAGTCTTAAACAAAGTGATGAAATCATTTATACAACCGGCTCCTCCGGATGCAATAACCGGTACACTGACGGCGTTGCAGACAGCATCAAGCATTTCAAGATCAAACCCTTTTTTAACTCCATCGGTATCAATGGAATTGAGGACTACCTCCCCCGCTCCGTTACCGACACAGCGCTTAATCCACTCGATCGCTTCCAAGTCGGTATTCTCTCTGCCGCCTTTTGCGAACACTCGGAAAACACCGTCAACACGTTTAACATCGGCAGATATAACAACGCATTGATCTCCGTAAAGTTTCGCTGCTTCTCCGATTAGCGAAGGGTTTCTTATAGCGCCCGAGTTTACGCTGACTTTATCTGCGCCGCATTTTAGGACTCTGTCAAAATCAGCAACAGTGTTAATTCCGCCACCAACGGTCAGAGGTATAAACACTTTACGAGCTGTTTCGCACAGAATATCGGTAAACAGTTCTCTGCCCTCGGCAGATGCAGTAATATCATAAAAAACGAGCTCATCTGCTCCGAATTTGCTGTAATACTCAGCGAGTTTAACCGGCGAATCAACATCGCCGAGGTTTTCAAAATTGATTCCTTTTACAACCCTGCCATTTTTTACGTCAAGGCAGGGAATTATTCTTTTTGTTATCATTCCGCCACCTCGATTGCTTCAGCAAGATCAATTGCACCGGTATAATACGCTTTACCGATTATTGCACCGTAAAGATTCAAATCGGCAAGTCGCCTGACATCTTCAATAGATGATACTCCGCCTGAAGCAGTAATGTCTATATCAAATCTTTCAGACAGTTCTCTGTAAAGATCAAGATTAGTTCCCTGCATAGCACCGTCTTTTGATATATCGGTGCAGATAAGAGTTTTTACACCCATATTACACATCATTTTGCAGAATTCAAAAGCTTCGATTCCGGAGCTTTCAAGCCACCCTTTTACTGCAACAAAGCCGTCTTTAATATCGACTCCGACAGCTATTTTATCACCATAAGCAAGAATCGACTCATCAAGCAACATTTCATCATTAACAGCCGCAGTACCTAGAATTACACGATCTATACCAGCTTCAAGGTATTTTCTGACCGTTTCAATATTGCGTATTCCACCTCCGATTTCACAAAACAATCCGCTTTCATTTTTAATTTTCAAGACTGTTTCAAAATTAGGTGTCGTTCCGTCTTTTGCTCCTTCAAGATCGACAATATGTATGTGAGAAGCTCCGCTTTTAGCAAAATCAACCGCTACTTCTGCAGGCTCATCATTATAAACAGTCATCTGGTTATAATCTCCCTTAAACAGGCGCACCGCCTTGCCGTCGACAAGATCAATCGCAGGAAAAATAATCATAAGCATCCTCCTGTTTCGCAGAAAGCACGTAGGATATTCAGACCGATATCTCCGCTCTTTTCCGGATGGAACTGACATCCGAATACATTGCCACTTTGCACAGAAGCTGTCAAGGGCGCTCCGTAATCGGTTACGGCGGTTATAGCCTCATCGCAGTCTGCAGCATAAAATGAATGAACAAAATAAACATAATCCCCGTTTTTAATATATTTGAAAATCGGAGTTTCGTTTCTGAATTCAAGTGCATTCCAGCCAATCTGGGGGATTTTAAGCCCTGCCGGAATTACTTCGGCAATCGGCCTAATATTTCCTTTGATAAGGTCGAGCCCTTTGTATTCGCCGTATTCAAAACTTTTATCGAATAAAAGCTGCATACCGAGGCATATTCCCATGAGTGGTTTTCCCTTGCCTACTTCGGACTTGACCAAATCCGCCATACCTGTTGAGCGCAATTTATCGGCGGCATCGGAAAAAGCTCCGACACCGGGCAAAATTATATGAGAAGCGGATTCGATTATACTTTTATCGTTCGTAACGACAGCCTCTTTGCCGATAGCGGCAAAAGAACTTTTCAGTGAGAAAAGATTGCCGACTCCGTAATCAATAATTGCAATCATTTATCAGAGAACACCTTTCGTAGAGGGAATCTTATCTGAATTATCTCCAATTATAACAGCCTGTTTTATGCTTCTGGCCGCAGACTTGAATGCGCCTTCAATTATATGATGCGAATTATACCCTGCAAGACTTCTGATGTGAAGCGTGCAGTCCGCATTTCTCACGACTCCGTACCCGAATTCCTCCACCAGCTCTGTGTCCAAATCCCCTACTTTTCCCGTCGGCAGATCAAGCTCATAACCCACATATGATCTGCCGGAAAAATCAACAGCTGTTAAAACAAGCGCTTCATCCATCGGAAGAATCATATTACCGTAACGGTTGATTCCTCTCTTATCGCCGAGAGCTCCTGCGAATGCCTGACCGAGAGCTATACCGATATCTTCAATTGTGTGATGATAATCAACATTTATGTCGCCCTTACAGGAAGCTTCGAGGTCAAACGAGCCGTGAGCAGCAAACAAAGTAAGCATGTGATCAATAAAGCCGCAACCTGTATCAATCTTGCTTTCTCCCTTTCCTTCGATACACAGCGAAAGCTTGATATCTGTTTCGGCAGTTTTTCTGTTTATTATCTGAGTCCTCATATTTTTCCCTCCGTTATTGCTTTTGCAACACTTATGAATTCTTTCATCTGTTCGGGCGTTCCGATTGTAATTCTATTATAATCTTTGATTCGTTCTTTATCAAAATGTCTGATTAATATGCCGTTCTCTTTCATTTTTGAGTAAAAATCTTCACCGCTGATTGAATTATGCTTTGCAAAGATGAAATTAGTTACCGAATCTGTAAATTCAAATCCGAGAACAGACAGTTCTTTCTTGACAAATTCTCTCGTTTCAATAATCTTTCTGCAGTTTTCTTCATAATAATCCCAATCTTCCAAAGCTCCGATTCCTGCAGCCATAGTCATTGAATTGATATTATACGGATTTGTTGAATACTTAACAGTAAATAAATCCTGTATCAGACTCTCGCATGCAATTCCGTATCCGAGTCTTGCTCCTGCCATTGATCCCGATTTTGAAAAAGTGCGTGTAACGAGAAGATTATCATATTTATTAATCAAACCAACGCAGGATTCGATTCCGAAATCAACATAAGCTTCATCAATAACAACGATATTATCGGGATTATGCTTGATTATCTCTTCAATTTCAGAAACTGAAAGAGCAAGAGCAGACGGCGCATTTGGATTAGCAATGAATACAGTCCCGCCGGCATTATAATAATCTGTAATATCAATGGTGAAATCATTTTTAAGTGGTATTGTTCTGAAAGGCAGATTGTTGATTTCCGAAAACACAGGATAAAATCCGTAAGTTATATCTGCAAACACCGCCAGAGTTTCTTTATCGCAGAATGCCATAAAGGCAAAATTCAGTATTTCATCCGAGCCGTTGGTAGCCATAACCTGAGAAGCTTTTACTCCGAGGTTGTCCGCAATCGCTTTATGAAGTAAAAGGCAGTCGGGATCCGAATAAAGTTCCAAACTCTTTGCCGCCTTTGAAGCATATTCAATCGCTTTTGCCGAAGGCGGATAAGGATTTTCATTGGTATTGAGTTTTATATACTCCCTGTTTTTAGGTTGTTCTCCCGGGACATAAGGAGTAAGAGAAGCATATTTACCGCTGAAATAACGGCTCATCAATCATCATCCTCCGTGCGGCTGAGTGCGCTTCTTGCATGGCCGGTAAGGCCTTCCTTTACAGCAAACGCCGCAATATCTCCTGCAACTCTGCCGAGTGCTTCTTTGGTATAATATGTATATTGAGATTTCTTGACAAAATCGTCAACCGACAGCGGGCTCGAGAATTTTGCGGTTCCGCCGGTCGGCAAAGTGTGATTAGGGCCTGCAAAATAATCGCCGAGCGGCTCACTGCTGTACGGTCCCAAGAAGATC
>CAMUZD010000190.1 GCA_947165115.1 uncultured Clostridia bacterium | reverse complement strand
TTTAAGAGAGGGGAATTAACCAATGCTCAGACCCGAACCGATTTCAAACGCGAGATTTACCCCCGCCAGCACCGGCACCTACAGCGCCGAAGAAGTTGACGCTTTCCTTTCGGTTGTTGCCGATGCTTACAGCGAGCAGCTTGAAAAAAATGCGGAGCTCGTCAAGAAGATCAGCATTCTCGCCGAGAAGGTTGAAGCATACCGCAAGGATGAGGATGCGATTAAATCCGCTCTGCTTGATGCTCACAAGCTTGCCGACAACGTAACCAAGGTCTCCAAGGAAAACGCCCAGGCGACTCTTGCCGAGGCAAATGCCCAAGCCAATGATATCAAGACCAAGGCCGAGAGTGAAGCCGCAGAGGTCAAAAACGCCGCGCGCAGCGAGGCGGCAGAGATAGTTACCAACGCCAAGAACGCAGTCGCTTCGATTCAGGACAGAGCAAACCGCGAAGCGAACGAAAAGATACAGGTCGCGAAGGCTCAGGCAGACGGCATCATTGCCGACGCCAATAAGCAGAGCGCAGCCATAGTCGGTAGCAGCAAGAGAGAATTCGAGTTCTATACCGAGGAGCTCAAGAAGGTCAAGGCCGAGCTCCAGCAGTTCAGAACTATGGTCGAAATGCTCTGTAACGGCGAAAAGAAACCCGAGGATATTCCCGAGATTCCCGTTGAGCCCGACGTTCCCGATTTCAAGGCTGCTCCCACTCCCGCAGTTGAAGCTCCCGCACCGGCAGTTGAAGCTCCCGCTCCCGTAATCGAGGAGCCCGTTGTTGAGATTCCCGCAGAGCCCGCAGCTCCCGCAGCGGAAAAAGAGGAAGATATCGATGATCTCCTCGGTCTCTTTGACGATTCCGATGATTCCGATATTTCCGCAGACCTCGACAGCCTCATTCCCGAAGCTCCCGCGCCGGTTATCGAAGCTCCCGCTCCCGTGATTGAAGAGCCCGCAGCTGAGATTCCCGAAGAGCCCGAGGCAGTTGAAGAGCCCGCAGAGCCGGCAGTTCCCGTTATCCCCGCAGATGAGGATGACGCCGGAGACGATACCGATGATTTCTTTGCCGATTTCACAGACGATATTGACGATCTCGAGATTCCCGGCGAAGGCTCGGATGACGATGATGACGATGACATTTCGTCCCTCTTTGATTCGCTCTTCGATTGATAATCGATGTTTCAGTTAATCAGCATTCTTGTTATCGCCCTGCTCGTTTTTCTTGACAGGATTTCAAAGATTGCCGCCGTCGCGGCATTCGGAGCAGGGGGGACAAAAGAATTTCTTTTCGGCTTGTTTCAGTTCAGATACACCGAAAATACCGGCGCCGCATTCAGTTCATTTGCCGATAACAAAAGCATACTGATTGTCTTTACGGCGCTGGTCATCATATTGTGTCTGTTCCTTCTGCTTACCAAAAAGGTGAAGGCGAAAATTCCCGTTGTCTGCCTTGTGATGATTGTATCGGGCGGCATAGGCAATCTCATTGACAGGATTGCAAAAGGCTATGTGGTTGATTTCATTGAGCCTCTGTTTATGAATTTTGCCGTTTTCAATGTGGCGGATATTTTCATCACCTGCGGAGCGATTCTGCTTATGTGCTATGAAGTTGCGACGCTCATCAGAGAAAAGCAGGCGGGCAGATCCGGCGAAAAGGAAGACGGTAAGGCGGAAGACAATGACAGATAAGATTGGTTCATTTGAATACGGCGAGCCTGTTTCCTTCGTAGTCGATGAAAGCTTTGCGCAGGAGAGAGTTGATAAAATTCTCTCCTTTGTGTTAGATAACCGTTCCCGCTCGTTTGTTCAGGGGCTTTTTGAAAAAGGCCTAGTTACCTGCCGGGGAAAGGTTATCCAGAAGAATTTCAGACCGAAGGCGGGGGATGAGATTGAATTCACCGTTCCCGAGCCCGAGGATCTGGAAATAAGCAAAGAGAACATTCCTCTCGATATCGTCTATGAGGATTCTTCTCTGCTCGTGGTGAATAAGCCCCGGGGAATGGTCGTCCATCCCGCGCCGGGCAACTATACCGGCACTCTCGTCAACGCCCTTCTGTGGCATTGCGGAGATTCGCTCTCCGGAATCAACGGAGTTATAAGACCGGGTATTATTCACAGAATCGATAAGGATACCAGCGGCCTGCTTCTCGTCGCAAAGACGGATGAGGCCCATATCGCCCTATCGGCTCAGATTAAAGAACATTCGCTTGACCGCGAATATCTCGCGGTGATTCACGGCTCATTGAAAGAGCAGAAGGGCACGGTCGACGCGCCGATAGGAAGAAGCGCGGTTGACCGCAAAAAGATGTGCGTTACGGATAAGAATTCAAAGAACGCCGTCACGCATTATGAAGTTCTCGAAGAATTCGGAAACTTTTCATTTGTAAGATGTTTAATATTAATTGATTTTGATATTAAGACTTATACTTGAGACCGGGCGCACCCATCAGATAAGGGTGCATATGGCATATCTCGGCCATCCGGTGGCGGGGGACCCGGTTTACGGGCCCGGCGGCAAGCCTGCGATTGAGGGCGGTCAGTGCCTTCACGCCGCAGTGCTCGGATTCACTCATCCCGTATCGGGCGAAAGAATCCGCTTTGAAGCGCCGCTTCCCGATTATTTTGAAACTTTTCTGATCGGACTAAGGAGTAAGTAATGAACGGCGAATTACCGTATTCATCGTGGCTTGTTGCCTCGGATATAGATTCAACGCTCAATAACAAAAAGCGCGAACTGCCGCCCGAGAATCTGAAGGCGGTTCAGGATTTCGTTGCAAAGGGCGGAAAATTCACCCTCGCTTCAGACAGAAATCCCGAGCTTATGGGAGGCCATTTTGAGAATCTTCCCATCAGCGGAACTCCCGCAGTTGTTATGGGCGGCGCCGGCATATATGACTTTACCGAGCGTAAGCTCCTGAGCTTTAAGCCGCTCAGCGCAAGCTCGGTTGAAGCCGCGGTAAAGATTGCCGAAAAATTCCCGACGCTCGATGTGATTATTGATACAAAGGATAAGCAGTATATTTCGGGCATCGGATTCTGGGCGCATTTCTATCTCCGCAAGAGTCACGCAACTCATGAGTATTTCAGAAGAATTGCCGATGTTCCGCGTGAAAACTGGGGCAAGGCCGTCTTCTTCGGCCCGATGTGGAGAGTCAGGCAGATAAGAAAAGCTCTCAAAGCCGTTGAAGGCAGGGAGTTCAGTGTCATTGATTCCTCTTTTGTCAGCGTTCAGATTCAGGCAAAGGGCGCTAATAAAGGCACCGCTGTCATGGAAATCGCTCAGATGCTCGGCATCGAACCCGACCATACCGCAGCAATCGGAGATTACTACAACGATTACAAAATGCTCTCCCTGGTCGGAACAGCGGGCTGCACGGCGTCCGCACCGAAAAAGCTCAAAGAAAAAGCCGATTACGTTGCCTGCCACTGCAATAAGGGCGCGGTTGCGGATTTCCTCGGCTATCTGATAAAAAACAAAATAGAGAAATAAAAATATACCGGAGGTGGCTGTTATGGATGCAGCAATCAGAAAACAGTTGAAAATCACGGCATGCAAAGCAAGGATGGGTATCATCGAAGGCGTATTCAACGCCAAATCGGGCCATCCGGGCGGCGCGCTCTCCTGCGTTGACATCATTACCTATCTCTATTTCAATCACATGAATGTCAATCCGGCTGAGCCCAAGGATGAAAACAGAGACCGCTTCGTTCTCTCGAAGGGCCACGCGGCTCCCGCTCTCTATGCGGTGCTCGCTCTCAAAGGCTTCTTCCCCGAGGAATGGATCAAGACTCTCAGAAAGAGTGATTCCAACCTCCAGGGCCACCCCAGCATTAAATATACACCCGGCGTTGATATGTGCACCGGCTCGCTCGGTCAGGGCATCTCTGCTGCCTGCGGAATGGCTCTCGGCGCAAAGCTCGCCGGCAAGAGCTACAGAACATTCACCATTCTCGGCGACGGCGAAATTCAGGAAGGTCAGGTCTGGGAGGCTGCTATGTACGCTTCCGCCAAGGGCCTCGATAATCTTGTTGCCGTAGTCGATAACAACAATCTTCAGATTGACGGCACCTGCGCCGAGGTCAATTCTCCCTATCCGATTCCCGAGAAATTCAAGGCTTTCGGCTGGAACGTAATCGAAATCGACGCTCACTCTTTCGACGAAATCGATGCCGCATTTGCCGCTGCGAAGGAATTCAAAGGCAAGCCGACCGCGATTATTGCCAAGAGCATCAAGGGCAAGGGCGTTTCCTATATGGAAAACGAAGTCGGCTGGCACGGCAAGGCTCCCAACGCCGAAGAATATGAGCAGGCAATGACAGA
>CAMUZD010000189.1 GCA_947165115.1 uncultured Clostridia bacterium | reverse complement strand
ATGGCTCATTCCTGGATTCAGCTTTTTGACAGCGAATATGAGGCGTTCAAGGCCTATGCGCTCGAATATCCCGATACCTGCACCCTTCTTATCGATACATACAATGTCCTCAAAAGCGGCGTTCCAAACGCCATCAAATGCTTTGACGAGGTTCTCAAGCCGCTCGGCAAGCGCCCCAAGGGCGTCAGAATAGACAGCGGCGATATTGCATACCTCTCGCGTAAAACCCGCAAGATGCTCGATGACGCGGGCTATCCCGACTGCTCAATAGTCGCCTCGAATTCGCTCGATGAATACATCATCCGCGATATGCTCCTGCAGGATGCGAAAATCGATTCCTTCGGAGTCGGCGAGCGCCTTATCACCTCATCCTCGAGCCCCGTTTTCGGCGGAGTTTATAAGCTCGTTGCGGTTGAGAAAGACGGCGAGATTATTCCCAAAATCAAGATAAGCGAAAATGTTTCAAAGATCACAACCCCCGGTGACAAGAAGGTTTACAGAATCTATGATAACGAAACCGGCAAGGCCGAGGCGGATCTGATTGCATTTACCGATGAAATCATTGATTTCTCCGCTCCCCTCACTCTCTTTGACCCCGATTTCACCTGGAAAAAGAAGACGTTTGAGAATTATACGGTCAGGGAGCTGCTCGAGCCCATTTTTGCGGGCGGCGAATGCCTCTATAAATTCAAGACTCTTGATGAAACCAAGAAATACTGCAAGGAGCAGATTGACACTCTCTGGGACGAAGTTCTCAGATTCGAGAATCCTCACAAATACTATGTCGACCTCTCTGAGACTCTCTGGGAGAAGAAGAGCAGCATGATTGAGGAAATCAGGAAGATATGATTCTTTATGAAATTCACGGCTGCCTCAGGCGCTCGCTGATTAAAGCAGGGCTGTTTTTTGAGAATATCATCTATGATGTTTCAAAAGGAAAACTCGCAAAACACTGCTTTGACAAGGCGGTTGAGGCGCATGATATCGGCTCAAGGGTAAAAATCCTGAGAAATGATGATTATTCAACCGATATCGCCAAAACCGGCAGCGACGGAAATCCTTCGGATGAAACATTCAGGATAGTTTCAACCTCCGATTTTCATCTTGAGGATGATTACGAAATCAATAATAAAACTCTCGGATTCTTTGCAAGGCAGATTACGGACCTGCGCCCCGATCTCGTTGTAGTCACGGGCGACGCGGTGCAGACAAAGTATCAGCAGATTGACGTCATCCGCTTTGCGCGCCTGATGGAGAAGCTCGGCGTTTACTGGACGATAGTTTTCGGCAATCACGAGGTCCGCGAGGAAAAGGGCATATATAAATGGATGATGGCAAAAAGCGCTTCGATTCATCCGCACTGTCTTTGCAAAATCGGCCCCGATAATCTCTACGGCTACGCCAATCACACGATAAACATAATCGGTGAGGGCGGAAAGCTGCGCGAAACGCTGTTTTTATTTGATTCGGGCAGGGATATCCGCGATGAATACCGCAGGGAATACAATGTCCCCGATGATGTCAGCGGCTATGATTTCCTCAAAAAAGAGCAGATTGAATTCTACGAAAACGAAGTGAAATCCCTTAAGAACAAATACGGGGATTTTGATTCGATTATGTATATGCATATTCCGCTTTGCGAATATGAGCACGCCTTCAAAGAAGACGGAAACGGCGGATACACTCCCTCTGGAGAATGTGAAATTCTCTACGGAGACCAGTATGAAAGCGTCGCGTGCTCTCCGGTCAATACCGGAATGTTTGACGCGATTCTCAGAAACGGCAGCACAAAGGCTGTCTTCGCAGGCCACGACCATGTCAATGACTGGTGCGCCCTCTACAAAGGAGTTTATCTCGTTTACAGCCTCTCTGCGGATTATAAGCTTTATCACCTCGGCACTATGTTCGGAAAGCCCGAGGCCGAGTGGCTGCAGGGAGTCACCGTGACCGATATCAGACCCGGCGGTGAAATCGAAATCAAGCCGAGTTTCAACAGCAAATATCTCAACAAGGAGACAAATGATGGAGAATAATAAAATCAAGAAGGAGTCGGTTATTTCGCGGATTTTCCGCGGCAATTCCTATTGCTGGCTTGCAATCCTCTGCACAGCCGGAATAATGATGCTCGTCTATTACTGCTTCAATCTCTTCCCCTTCGGAGAGACGACTATACTCAGGATGGACCTCTATCATCAATACGGCCCCCTCTTTGCCGAATTATATGACAGGGTGATGAATCTAAAGAGCTTCATCTATTCTTGGAATACGGGTCTCGGCTCGCCGTTCCTCGGCAACTATTTCAATTATCTCTCGAGCCCCGCGGCTTTCCTGATTCTCATACTCGGCCATAAGAATATGCCCGAAGCGATTGCAGGCATGATTCTGATAAAGGCCGCCCTCTCGGCAGGCACATTCACCTATTATCTCAAGAAATCGCAGGGCAGGCATGATTTCTCCACGGCGGCGTTCGGCGTTCTCTACTCGATGTGCGGCTATTTCATCGCGTATTACTGGAATGTAATGTGGCTTGACGCCATGGTCTATTTCCCGCTTGTCGTTTACGGAATTGAGCGGATTATCAATTACAGAAAGCCCTCAGTCTATATCGCTTTCCTCGCACTCACTCTCTGGTCTAATTACTATATGGGATATATGACCTGCATCTTCTCGGTCATTTATTTCATTGTATACTTCTTCTCAAATTACGATTTCGGTTCGTTTGCTCAGGATGCAAAATTCACCTATGACAGCAATCACAACAAGCGCTACGCCTTTAAGGACCGCCTGAAATCAAATATATTCCTTCGTAGCGGTTTCACCTTTGCGTTTGCCTCGGTTGCAGCGGGGGCGCTCGTTGCGGTTTCGCTTATCCCGACATTCCTCATCCTGCGCTCCTGCTCGGCGACCTCCGGCTCGATGCCCGAAAATTACCGCTCATATTTCGCGGTGTTTGATTTCCTTGCGAATCATCTCGCATCGGTCGACCCGACCATCCGCAGCAGCGGCAACGACGTGCTTCCGAATGTTTACTGCGGAATGGGAACCCTTATACTCGTTCCCCTCTATATTTTCTCAAAGAGGATCTCACTCAAGGAAAAAATCTTCAGTGTATTCACGCTCGGTCTTTTCTTCTTCAGCTTCAATATCAATTATTTCAACTATATCTGGCACGGTTTCCATTTCCCAAACGATCTTCCTTACCGCTTCTCGTTCATGTATTGCTTCCTGCTGCTTGTAATGGCATTCAAGGCATACAAGAATCTCAATGAATACACAGGAAAGCAGCTTATCGGAGTCGGCACGGCAATAATCTTTGCCGTGGTGCTGATTCAGAAAATCGGCTCGAAGAATGTTGAGGATATCACGGTTCTGCTCAGCGTCGTATTCGTCGTGACCTACTGTCTCATTTTCTATATGCTCAAGGATGAAAAGAAGCAGAGAGCGGCAATTTCGGTCATTCTTCTCTGCTGCGTCATCGCGGAATACGCCTGCGCGAATACAGACAGATACTCGATGAACCAGATAAAGAGCACCTACACCGGCGACTATGATTCATTCCGCGAAATCAAGGCGGACCTTGATGAAATGGAAAACGGCGACGATACCTACCGAATGGAGCTCACCTACAACAGAGCAAGGATGGATCCCGCCTGGTTCGGCTACAACGGCGTTTCGACCTTCTCCTCAATGGCTTATGAGAAGATGTCGAATATGCAGAGCAATCTCGGCGTTTATTCGAATTATATCAACAGCTACACCTATTATATGCAGACTCCCGTATATAATATGATGAACGCGCTGAAATACATCGTTGACAATGATCCTAAGGTAACAATCACCGAGGATTATGTCACGAAGGTCAAGACAGTCGATAAATACACGGCATATAAGAACAATTATTATCTGCCGATTGCCTTTGAGGTCAATAAGGAAGTCAAAGACTGGTATGCGGGCTACACAAATCCCTTCACGGTTCAGGGCGAATGGTTTGAATTCGCGACCGGAGTTGAGGATGTGTATGAGAGAATTCCTCTCGATGCAGGCAATGTCAGATACTTCAATATGGATGAAATCACTGCAGGCTTCGATACCGGCGATATGTATTTCCAGAAAACCGGCGCCGGCGAGGGAGAAATAGATTTCGAACTCGCTCTCGAGCAGGAGCAGCACTGCTACCTCTTCGTCGATTCCGACAGCTTTGACAGCATCGTGATTTCACGCGCTGACGGCGGCTCCGTAACTCAGGATACAGACGAGCCCTATATCTATGATTTGGGCATAATCAATCCCGAGGAGGCGGTTGAGGTCCAGATAA
>CAMUZD010000188.1 GCA_947165115.1 uncultured Clostridia bacterium | reverse complement strand
GTATTGGGTGCAGGTTCCGGTTTGTGTTGTCTCGCTGAAGGAATATGTTTCACCGTCTTTAAGAAGAGTGCTGCTTGAGCTGACAGTTTTAGTAGCGGAAAGACGGATATATTTATCAACCGTATCGGTGGAAGTGCTGCTGCTGGTGTAGTGGGCAAGCGGCATAATCTCATGTGAATACCGCGCACAGTATGTGCTGTTGCCGCTGAATCGAAACAGCTTAATCCGGTTGTTGGGATTCGTAGTCGTGATAATCTCTATCGCTTCATTAGCGGCGTCGACCATCGCCTTAAGTCTTGAAACCTTTGAACCGTCTTCCTTTAAAACTTCATTTCCGCTTTGAGTCATCGAGCCGGTGAAGTCAAGAATAAAAAGAACATCGGCTGCGATTGACTGCGTTTCAGAGGTTCCGAAAGACGAAATATATTCCTGAGCGAGAACCTTGAGGTTCACGTCAAAGTGATCGTCATTGACTGCGACGCTCTTGTCGGTCCAGATTCTGCCGTTATTCGCAATCGTGCCGAATTCGGGGGGATATGTTCCCGTATCCGGATCGGATGACAGAGTGTAGGTGAATTCGCCTTTTTCCGCTATGCCCGTTTCGGCTCTTGCGAACAGAGGTATCATACCGACAACGAACGCTGCGACAAGCATCAGGGAAATAAGTTTTTTCCTCACGGGCCCGCTCCTTTCTTAAAGATTTAAACCTACTTTAAAAGATATATCACAACCGAAAAAAAATAAAAAAAACGCGAAATTCGGGATTCTTTATTCCAAATCGTAAAACATTATATGCCGATTCAGAATTATTTCAAGATAATAAGTTTACAAATATGAACGGTTTGTATCGTCGAATTTATTGATAATGCATAAAAAAGATTATATAAAATGCACAAAAAATCCTCCCCGGGAACGGAGAGGAGATTTAAAACGAATATGAACTCGACAAGTATAGTATAATGTTTATAATATGAATATATATGATGACGATTGTTTATGCTCCGCACATTTACTGTCATTTTGAAGCACTTGTGCCGAAGAAGAATCGTAGGTTTAAGTGAACTATTTATATAATTTCATTTCCGTTACTGCGTCTGTTAATGCGATCCTTCTCTGCGCTCAGGATGACAGTTTATGTTAATATTATTTCAATAATAATGCCACCCGCATGAACGAGTGGCGTATTGTAATTGTAAGTGTTCAGTTTTATGTCCGCATATTCTTGCGGCGGGGCGTCAAGTTATCGCCCCCTATACTATATAATTAAACTGCAACTACTGATTACTAATTACAGATTACTGATTGCAACCACTGACCTCTTACACATTCTCCCTGTATCTTTTGCGAAGGAATCTGAATACGAGGAAGGCGATGACGAGCAGGAGGAAAATGCCGATATAAATCGCGTATTTTACGGTCTCGGCGGTCATTTTCTCCGCGTCCGCGCCGGGGATGTTATCCTCTCCGCCGAAGAAAAGGGCGGCGTAGGAATTGCCCGCGGGAATGTAATTCTTGACATCGTCCCAGAGCGTGCTCATCAGAGCGAGCGACTCGGGGGAAAGATTCCTGAAGAGCTGCGTCTTGAACGCTCCCTCTTCGGGATAGAGAACCTCGTTCTGATATAATTCATAATCGGGATTGGTATAGACCGCTTCATTCGGGCTTCCGTAGCAGATATATTCCGCATTCGCGAGCGCGATATCGGGCTCATTGAGGAAATTGATATAGAGCTCCGCGGCTCTTTTATTCTTTGAGCCTTTGAGAATGCAGGCGGCATCAACGAAATAGTTAACGCCCTCCTTCGGGTAAACGAAAGCGAGGTCTTCGTTATTCTCCTTCATCAGGAAATAATCGCCCGCGTAATAGGGAGCGAGGGCCGCTTCGCCCGATTCCATCTTGAGGAACACCTCGTCATTGACATAGACGGGGTTGACGATTTTCTGCTCCTTGAGAAGAGCCGCCGCCGCTCTCCAGGCGACATCGGATTCCATATTGTAGTCCATCCCGAGAATGCTCTGCGCAATAGCAAAGGCGTCGCGGGGATTGTTGAACATGAGAATCTGGTTTTCGTAATCCGTATCCCAGAGCGCCTTCCAGCTGACCGGCGCCTCTTTGACCATCTTTGTATTGTAAATCAGACCTACATAGCTGACGGTATAGGGAACGGAATACTCATTCGCGGGGTCAAAGGAAAGATTTCTGTATTTTTCGGGAATATATTTGAAATTCGGGATGTTTTTATAATCGATTTTTTCGAGCATATCCTCGGCAATCATTCGCTCAATCATATAATCCGAGGGAATGACGACATCATAGGAGACACCGCCGCTCTTGAGCTTCGAATACATTACCTCGTTGTTATCATAGGTATCATAGATGACCTTGATGCCGTATCTTTTCTCGAATTCGGCGTTGACATCCAGAGCGTCATCCTCGCCGTCCGAGATATATTCGCCCCAGTTATAGACATAGAGCTTGGTGCCCCTGAGCGCCTCGATATCGGCATCGCCCGCCGCGAGGGCGCAGTTGAGCGGGAGCAGAGCGAAAACAAGGGCGAGCAAAACTGCGGAAATCTTTTTCAATTCTTTCACCTCACATTTTCTTATTCGTCTTCTCTTCGCTCTTCTGCTGAACGATATTGTAGATAATCAGAAGCACGAGGATGCTGACAAAAATGATCGCGGAAAGGGCATACATATCGGGCTTGACTCGTTTCTTCGTCATCGAGAAAATGACTATCGGAAGAGTCTGGAAGCCCGGTCCGCTTGTGAAATAACTGATGATGAAATCATCGAGCGAAAGGGTAAAAGACATAATGAGTCCGGTCAGGACGCCCGGCATAATCGCCGGAAGCACGACCTTGAAAAACGCGTTCAGCGGCTTGCATCCGAGATCCTGAGCCGCCTCGGCGAGATTTTTATCCGTCTGCCTGAGCTTGGGTAAAACAGTCAGTATAACATAGGGCAGATTAAAAGTGACATGGGCTATGAGCATTGTGCCGAAGCCGAGCACGGAATCCGTATGGAGTATTCCCCTGCCGATGAATACGAAAAGGAGCATCATCGAAACGCCGGTGACTATTTCCGGATTTGTCATGGGGATATTAGTAGTTGACATAACGGCGGTCTTAAAAGCGCCCTTACGGAATTTTTCGATTCCGACCGAGGCGGCGGTGCCGATGACCGTCGCGAGAAGAGCGGAGCAGACCGCGAGAACAACGGTGTTACGAAGGGCGGTTATCGCCGTTGCATCGTGGAGAATCTGATTATACCATTTCAGCGAGAAGCCCGCGAATACGCTGGTGCTGGTCGTCGAATTGAAGGAGAACAGCAGCAGAACGAAAATCGGAGCGTAGAGAAAAAGGAAAACGAGGAAGGTATAAACGCGGTTGAATATCTTCATATAACCATCTCCCCCTCTCCCTCGGAGAAATGATTCATAATCGCCATGCTGATGACGATGAGGACCATAAGCACAAGCGAAAGCGCCGCGCCGAGATTGTAATTATATGACTGCTGGAACTGTCTTTCAATAACGTCGCCGATAAGGTCAAACGAGCCGCCGCCGAGCTTCTGGGAAATATAGAAGGTGGAGACGGAGGGCACGAAGACCATTGTGATTCCGCTGACAACGCCGGGAATACTCATCGGAATAATGCAGAGGCGGATAACGTTGAAGCCGTTGCCGCCGAGATCCTGGCAGGCCTCGACCATAGAATAATCGAGCTTTGCCATGACCGAATAAATCGGCAGAATCATATAGGGCAGGAAATTATAAACCATACCCAGAATAACAGCGCCGCCGGTATTTATCATATGTATCGGGTCAATGCCGATTTTGCCTAAGAACGAATTGATGATGCCCGTATCCTGCAGCAGAGCCATCCAGGAATAGGTCCTGATAAGGAAGCTCATCCACATCGGAAGCATGACGAGCAGAACAAAAGTGCGCTGAGCCTTCTCACTCTTTTGCGAAATGAAATACGCAAGCGGGAAAGCTATGATAAGGCAGATAATCGTGGCAACTATTCCGAACCATATTGAGCGCAGGAAAGTCGGCAGATACTTTGGAAGAGTCTGGATATTCAGCAGAGTGAAGCCGCCCGCGGAATCGGTGAACGAATAATAAACAACGAAGAACAGCGGGGCGATGATAAACAGGGCTGCCCAGACGATATAAGGCGAGGAAACTATCCTCGAGGTCACGGCAGAGCGTCTGTTCATTCCTCTTCTTCCTCCTCTTCTTCCTCTTCGGGTTCGGGGTCGGAAAGCTCCTCATATTCATCGCTGAACGAACTGTAATCGCCGAACATACCGGAATA
>CAMUZD010000187.1 GCA_947165115.1 uncultured Clostridia bacterium | reverse complement strand
TTCCGCTTGAGAAAGACGGCATGGATATTGCGGTTCTCGAAGAGAAGCTTAAAACCGAGAAAAATGTGAGATTCATATATACGATTCCGAATTTCCAGAATCCCGGCGGAATCACGACCTCGCTTGAGAAGAGGCATCAGATCTATGATCTCGCCAAAAAATACGGCGTGATTATTCTCGAAGACAATCCCTATGGAGATCTCAGGGTATCCGGCGAGAATGTGCCGGCAATCAAGAGCTTTGATACAGACGGCATCGTAGTTTACTCAGGCTCGTTCTCAAAGATTATTTCCCCCGGTATGCGTGTCGGTTTCACGGTCGCCCCGAAGGAGATTATCTCAAAGATGACCGTCGCCAAGCAGACGCAGGATGTTCATACCACAATGCTTACCCAGCTTATCGTATATAACTGGCTCAAGGACGGTAAAATCGACGGCCACGTTGAAAAAATCCGCGCGATTTACCGCCGCAAGCTCAATCTGATGTGTGACATGATGGATGAATACCTTCTGCCTTATCTTGATTATCATCGCCCCGAGGGCGGCCTTTTCGTATGGGCGAAGCTCAAAGACGGAATCAATATGCTCGAATTTGTTAAGAAAGCGTCCGCAAACGGCGTTTCCGTTGTTCCAGGCAACGCATTCCTTGTCGATATGAGCGCTCCCTGCGATTATATCCGCCTCAATTTCTCGACTCCTTCTGACGAGGGCATAGTCGAAGGTATCAAACTCCTCGCGAAAACCGCGGAGGAAATGAAAGGACAGTAAGATGGAAAACCAAGTAACCCCCGAGCGCAGACCGGTTGTTCTGAGCGCGATTCAGCCGACTTCGATTCCTACTATCGGCAATTATTTCGGTGCATTAAAAAACTGGCAGACGATGAGCGAGGATAATGACTGCCTATTTGCGGTCGCAGATCTTCACGCTCTGACAGTTCATCCCGAGCCGGCTAAGCTCCGCCAGCAGATAATTGAAATGTATGCTACTCTGCTCTCACTCGGTCTCTCGCCCGAAAAGAATATTATCTTTATTCAGAGCATGGTTCACGCACACGCCGAGCTCGCTTGGATTCTCGATTGCTATACTATGTTCGGCGAAGCGCAGAGAATGACGCAGTTCAAGGATAAATCGCAGAAGCACGCCGATAATGTCAATGTCGGTCTCTTTGCCTATCCTGTGCTTATGGCGGCGGACATCCTGCTCTATCAGGCAGATTATGTTCCCGTCGGTGCGGATCAGAAGCAGCACCTCGAAATTGCCAGAGACATTGCCGAAAGATTCAATAATCTTCGCGGTGCCACTTTCAAACTTCCCGAGCCCTATATCGGCAAAATCGGTGCGAGAGTTATGAGTCTGCAGGATCCGACTCAGAAAATGAGCAAGAGCGATGTCAATCCCAAGGCGTCCGTATTTCTTTTTGATTCGCCCGATCTGATAATGAAAAAATTCAAATCCGCGGTTACCGACAGCGAGGCGCAGGTCCGCTATGCCGACGGCAAGGACGGTATCAATAATCTTATGTCGATTTACTCCTGCTGCACCGGTCTCGACTTTGACGCTATCGAAAAAGAATTCGAGGGCAAGGGCTACGGCGATTTCAAGGTCAGAGTTGCAGAAGCGGTTATCGAAGAGATAAGGCCTGTTCAGGAGGAATATGCCCGCCTGATGAAGGATAAGGCGTTTCTTATGCAGACCGCGAACGAGGGAGCGGAGAAGGCCTCGCGAATTGCCTACCGCACCCTGCAGAAAGCGAAGAAAAAGGTCGGCCTGATTGTTGATAAATAAATTGTTGTTAATTATTCACATATTCAGCCCATAATTGCATAACAATTTGAAATGTTCGACAAAATTGAATAAAAATTCAAAATTATATTGAAATTCTGTATATATCGTGTATAATGTATGCATAATCTATGGAAATTCCGGAAAGGTAGTTTATTATGAAAGAAATCAAAAAAGTTGTTCTTGCTTACTCCGGCGGTCTCGATACCTCCATCATCATTCCCTGGCTCAAGGAAAACTATAATAACTGCGAAGTCATCGCTGTTTCGGGCGATGTCGGCCAGGGCACGGAGCTCGACGGCCTTGAAGAAAAGGCGATAAAGACCGGCGCTTCGAAGCTCTATATCGAAGATCTCAAAGACGTATTCGTAAACGAATATATTTTCCCGACTCTCAAAGCCGGCGCAAAATATGAGAAGCTCTATCTGCTCGGCACGGCTTTTGCCCGCCCGATTATCGCGAAGAGACTCGTTGAGATAGCCAAGAAAGAGGGCGCCGACGCCATCTGCCACGGCTGCACCGGCAAGGGCAACGACCAGGTCAGATTTGAGCTTGCCATCAAGGCTTTCGCTCCCGAGATGGAAATCATCGCTCCCTGGAGAATCTGGAATATAAAATCCCGTGAGGAAGAAATTGAATACGCCGAGGCGCACAATATTCCTCTGAGAATCAACCGCGAAACAAATTATTCCAAGGATAAGAACCTCTGGCATCTGAGCCACGAGGGCCTTGATCTTGAAGATCCGGCAAATGAGCCGCAGTATCTCAAGCCCGGTTTCCTCGAGATGGGTGTCGCTCCCCAGCAGGCTCCCGATGAGGATACATATATTACGATTCATTTTGAGAAGGGTATTCCCACCGCTGTTGACGGCAAGGAAATGGGCGGCGTTGAGCTTATAGAATACCTCAATGATATCGGCGGCAAAAACGGCATCGGCCTCGATGATATAGTCGAAAACCGCCTTGTCGGTATGAAATCAAGGGGCGTTTATGAGAATCCCGCCGGCGCAATCCTCTTCAAGGCGCATGAAATTCTCGAAACCCTTACTCTCGACAGAGACACAATGCATTATAAAGAGATAGTCGCTCACCAGTTTGCGGAGCTTGTCTATTTCGGCAAATGGTATACTCCTCTGAGAGAAGCTCTTTCCGCATTTGTCGATGTTACTCAGCAGACCTGCACCGGCGATGTCAAGCTCAAGCTCTACAAGGGCAACATCATCAATGCGGGCGTCACTTCGCCCTACACTCTCTACAGCGAGGATTTCGCAACCTTCGACGCAGACGATGTCTATAATCAGAAGGATTCCGCGGGCTTCATCAATCTTTTCGGTCTTCCTCTTAAGGTCAAAGCCATCCTCGACGCCGAGAGAAATAAATAATCAATCAAGCGCCCTCTCCGTAACAGGAGAGGGTATGGCGATATTATAATAACTTTTTACGGAGCAATAATATGAAACTTTGGGCAGGACGCTTTTCAAAGGAAGCGGATAAAAGAACAAACGATTTCAATTCGTCCATAGCGACGGATTCGAGAATGTTCGCGCAGGATATAGACGGCTCAATCGCTCACGCTTCAATGCTCGCGGCGAAAGGCATAATTTCCGCCGAGGATGGTATTGCGATAACGAGCGAGCTCGCAAAAATCAGAGCTGAAATCGCATCCGGCGAGCTTCTTATCGATCCGAACGCAGAGGATATTCATACATTTATTGAGCAGACTCTGACCGAGAGAATCGGCGACGCAGGTAAGCGCCTTCATACAGGTAGAAGCCGCAACGATCAGGTTGCTCTCGATATCAGGCTTTATCTCAGAAATGAGTGCGATTCCGTTCTCGCCCTGCTTAAAGAGCTCTCCGATTCGCTTGTGAAAAAGGGCGCGGAGTATTCAGACGCGATTATGCCGGGCTATACCCATCTTCAGAGAGCTCAGCCCATAACCTTCAAGGCTCATTTATCGGCATATACCGAAATGCTTAAAAGAGATATCGGCAGGGTTGAGGATGCTCAGAAGAGAATGAACGTTTCTCCGCTCGGCTCGGGTGCTCTCGCGGGCACCACATATCCGATTGACAGGCAGCTGACCGCCGACCTGCTCGATTTTGATACATATACCGCCAGCACTCTTGACGGCGTTTCCGACAGGGATTTCTGTATCGAGCTTGCATCTGCTCTCTCGCTGATTATGGTTCATCTTTCGAGGCTCAGCGAAGAGATAGTCCTCTGGTGCTCCTGGGAATTCAAGTTCATTGAGCTTGACGATGCTTTTTCAACCGGCTCGAGCATTATGCCGCAGAAAAAGAATCCCGATATAACCGAGCTTGTCAGAGGAAAAAGCGGCAGGGTTTTCGGCGACCTTATGACCTTGCTTACGGTTATGAAAGGCTTGCCTCTCGCATATAATAAGGATATGCAGGAGGATAAGGACGCGATTTTTGATGCATTTGATACCGTGAAAATCTGCCTTACCACTCTTGTTCCGATGATTGATACAATGAAGGTTCTGCCCGAGAATATGAGAAAGGCGGCAGCCGGCGGATTCATAAACGCCACAGACT
>CAMUZD010000186.1 GCA_947165115.1 uncultured Clostridia bacterium | reverse complement strand
CCCGTTGCCTCCTCAAGCGTTGATTCTTCACTGCCGAACGATATGTATTTCACCGGTCTTCAGAGATCAGGATACAGCGTAATCGGTCCGAAGACATTCATTTATAATGATGACACTTCGCCGAACTGCACGCAGAGAAAATTCGGCTACAATGTGCTTTATGACGCCGGCGCAAAGATGATTGATTTCAGCATCGAGACGTCGAGAATAAAATTCAACTATGACCATAAGCAATATATGATTCAGCTCTGGAAAGGCCAGTATATTTCGGGCGATATCGGAACTGTCGGCGGAGAGGTCGGCATCTACACGAGGCCCGAGGGCAAATCCTCCGCAATCGGCCACTATGACTGCGCCGATGAGAGCGACTGGCTCTGGTGCGAGCTCACAATCTTCTGGGATGAAAACGGCGACGGCAACTATCTGCCCCAGCTCACGAGAAAATACGCGAAGCACTGGTGGGAAACCGGATATGTTGACGGTCAGCTCAAAAACAGAAAGGATTCATCCCCTCTGAGAATTCTTCAGAGAATAACCTTCAAGGATGACGAGCAGGCATCCGAATTCGAAAAGGCTCTTGTTAAGGCAGGGTTCAGAAGCGTCGAAAACTTCAACCCCACCGTTAAAGATACATGTAAGAGATACGGCAAAGACGTAATTTACCTTTGGCAAGATGTAAGATAATTTAAGAGGAGAGTTAAATTATGAAAACTAAAATCATCGTTCTTGCAATCTGTGCAGCCCTCGTAATCGGCGGCTGCGGCGCAGCAGTTCATTTCCTCAGAAAACCCGCTACCGAGGAAGCAACCACCGCGAACACCCAGAAGCAGGTTGAAGTTTCAACCGAGGACTACGGCTACGATTATACCGAGCCCACCGCAGAACCCGACAGCACTGTTGAAGCAGAGCCCGAGACAGACGCTCAGGGCAACGCAGTCACCAGAGTCACCAACGCTATCAGCAGAGTAATCAACAGCGCGACCAACGCCGCGAACAAGACTACCAAGAAGGGCGAGACAACTGCCGCCGCCAAAAAGACTACCGAAGCCGAAAACAGCGATACCAAGATGAACGTTCAGAAGATGATCGGCGACGACGCTACCCAGTCCTTCCTCGGCTACAGATATTCGAGCGACGGTTATTACTACTGCGACGATAAGGATAACTGGCAGAAGGATACCGGCTACAACGAAGTTTACGATAAGCTCGCTCCCTACGCGGCTATGTATATCGACCAGGTCAGAATCCGCTTCCAGTATGGCGGAAAGAACTGGATGATCCAGCTCTGGAAGGGCCAGTATGGCTATCTTCTCATCGGCGCTGAAATCGGTGTTTACACCTGCGATCTTGATGAATACAACGGCGGCACCGGAGATATCAACCACTTCAACGCAGCCGACAAGGAAGACTGGCTCAAGATGCAGCTCGACTGCTACTACTGCAAAGGCGGCAACGGCACCTATAAGAAGGTATTCACCAGACCTTATGACACTTATTGGTGGGCAACCGGATTCGTCAAAGGTCAGGTTACCAAATATACTGCTCCCAGAACCGAAATCAAGACCAAGAACCGCATCACCTTCAAATCCCCCGAGCAGGCAAACCTCTTCGTTCAGGGCCTGAAACTCGGCGGATTCCGCAGAGCGGCAGGCGCAGACCAGCTCGTTGACGACTCCTACTTTGCAAGCGGCTCCGATGTCTGGGTTCTCTGGTCAACCATTTATCAGGACAGCTTTGTCGGATACGAAGGCAGAAATTAAAACAAACAGAATTTTTCAGCTCTCCCGGAGACGGGAGGGCTGAGTTTTTATATTCCCCTTTTCATTTTTTCCATTGACAAAAGCCGCCGTAAACTTTATTATATAATTATATAATTGTATGCAGGGAGGCGTGTAAATGGACTTTGAAACCGCGGTAAAAAAATACGCGGAAAACCCGACCGGCGAGAACCTGCGCGAAACGGCATCGGCTCTGCGTAAAGAGCTGAAAACATGTGAAAAGCTCGGCATGCTCTCTGGCAAACACTTCTTTATGAGAAACGGTTTCGATCTCATCACAAAGGGTCAGAAATATAACTGCCGCCCCTGCCTCGCGGGAGGCGTCAAACGGCTCGGCATCCCCGAGGTCGCTTTTTCGGACGGCCCGCGCGGAGTCGTTATGGGCAACAGCACCTGCTTCCCCGTTTCGATGGCGAGAGGCGCCTCGTTTGACGATGAGCTCGAATACGAAATCGGCTCGGCGATGGCGGATGAGGTCGTCGCTCTCGGCGGCAACTATTTCGCGGGCATCTGCATTAATCTGCTGCGCAATCCCCGCTGGGGCAGAGCGCAGGAAACCTACGGCGAGGACCCGTTCCTGCTCTCAAAAATGGGAGTCGCGCTGACAAGGGCGGTTCAGGAAAAGGGCGTTATCGCCTGCCCTAAACACTACGCGCTCAACAGCATCGAGAATATCCGCTTCGATGTCAATGTTGACTGCGACGAGGTCACTCTTCACGAGGTCTATCTCCCCCATTTCAAGGCGTGTATTGACGCCGGCGCAATGTCGATAATGGGCGCTTACAATCTTTTCAGGGGCGACCACTGCTGCGAGAGCAAGTATCTGCTCAAGGATATTCTCAGGGAACAATGGGGCTTTGAGGGCTTCACCATCTCCGATTTCCTTATGGGCGTGCGCAACGCTCCGAAGGCGCTCAAGGCGGGTCTCGATATCGAGATGCCCCAGATTATGCATTATGCCGCGCTGCCTGTTACGCTGAAAACCGGCAGAATAACCATGCAGGATATTGACGATTCCGTTGAAAGCATCCTGCGCGCGCTTATAAAAATCACACCGAAAATCAAGAAGACCGATAAGAGCGTCGTCTGCTCAAAGGAGCATATTGAGCTCGCCGAGAGAGCCGCTCTCGAAAGAACGGTGCTTCTGAAAAACAACGGCATTTTACCGCTTGAGAAGCCGAAGAAGATTGCTGTTGTCGGAAGATACGCTAATAAAATCAATGTCGGCGATCACGGCTCCAGCTCAGTATTCGCTCCCTATACAGTTACTCCATATGAAGGATTGTGTAACATCTACGGGAAAGAGAATGTCGTGCTCTGCGAGGGCACGAGCCTGACTCCGAAAGAGAGCGAAATAAAGAAATGCGACGCTGTCATCCTCTGCATCGGCAGCGACTATAAGCAGGAGGGCGAAAACCTCGCGAATTTCTCAAAGAGCGATTCCGTGCAGGAAAAGGGAATGGGCGGAGACAGATATTCGCTGCGTATCCCGCGCGACGAAGCGTCGCTGATTCGCCACGCTGCGGCATCCTGCAAAAATGTTATAGTCAATATAATCGGCGGCTCCGCTTATGTAATCGAGGAATGGAAGGATTCCGTGTCGGCGATTCTCCACTCGTTCTACGGCGGTATGGAGGGCGGAAACGCGCTCGCCAAGCTGATTTCGGGCGAGGTCAATCCCTCGGGTCACCTGCCGTTCACAATCGCGAAGAGCGAGGATGACTACCCCGATTTCCTCTTCCCCGGCGACAAGACCAGAGATATCACCTACGGCTATTATCACGGCTACACCCTGCTCGATAAGGAAGGAAAGGAACCCGCTTATCCCTTCGGCTTCGGCCTCTCATACACCTCCTTCGCCTATCAGAGAGTCAGGGCAAAAGAGGAGGACGGTAAGATTACCGTTTCCCTGACCGTGAAGAACACCGGAGACAGGGACGGCAAAACAGTCGTGCAGGTATACGCCGGCGCGGGCGGAGAGCATCCCGTAAAGCTGCTCAAGGGATTTCAAAAAGTATTTGTTCCGGCGGGAGAAAGCGTCCCAGCTAAGGTGGAAATCAACACCGGTGATCTGAAATTCTACAACCCCGAAACAAAATCATGGTTCCTTGAGGATGAATACACGCTCTATGTCGGCAAGGATTCGCTCGACTGTATGAATAAAGAAATAAAAATCAATTTCAATAAGGAGATATAATATGAACATTCCCGAAGTAAAATTAGGCATAATTGCCGTTTCAAGAGACTGCTTCCCCATCGGCCTTTCCGAAATGCGCAGGAAGAATATCGTTTCCGCTTTCGGCGAAGGACTCTATGAATGCCCCGTCACCGTTGAAAACGAAGCCGACGCGCAGAAGGCAATTGACGATGTCAAGGCGCACGGCGTCAACGCGCTCGTAGTATTCCTCGGCAATTTCGGACCCGAGACTCCCGAGACGCTGCTTGTCAAAAAATTCGACGGCCCAGCGATGTGCATAGCCGCCGCGGAGGGAGACGGCGACCTCATCGATGGCAGAGGCGACGCTTACTGCGGAATGCTCAACTGCTCCTACAATCTCGGCATG
>CAMUZD010000185.1 GCA_947165115.1 uncultured Clostridia bacterium | reverse complement strand
TTCACGGTACCTCTGACCCCGCCACAAAGGGAGGCGACTCGGCAGACGGCAGGAAGGTCAAGGGCACTCTCCACTGGGTCAGCGCCGCGGACTGCGTGAAATGCGAGGTCCGTCTCTATGACCGCCTTTTCAAGACCGAGAATCCGGGAGAGAGCGAGAATTATCTCGACAACCTCAATCCCGATTCGCTGAAGATTCTCGACAACTGCCTGCTCGAGGGCAGCCTGGCATCCGCAAAGCCGGGCGATACCTTCCAGTTCATGAGGCAGGGATATTTCTGCGTTGACAAGAATTCAACGCCCGAAAAGCTTGTATTCAACAGGACGGTTGATCTCAAATCCTCCTGGAAATAAACGGAAAGAAGGGTTTTATATATGAAAAAACTCGGTTTTCGTATCGGCACGATAATTCTCGCTGTCCTGATACTCTTATCCGCGTATTTTGTAAATTTCGTGGAAGTCAAAATGGAGACCACCGACGAGCTCGCGGAGCTGTTCAAGACTCTGAGCAAGGATGCCGCCGAGGGCGCGGCGGTCTATGAGGATATTTCAATCAAGAGGGCGGTTGACATCGCTCAGGGAAAAGACGACCTCTCGCCCGCCTTCAATACGAGCTCGCCGATTTACTGGTCGCCCGAGTTGCAGGTTCTCAATTCCCGCCTCATCACTGTCGGCGTGAGTTTCGCGGTCATGATATTGCTTGCGCTGTTCCTGATTGTATTCTCAATCTGCTCAAAGAACAGGCTCGTTCCGCTAATTGCGGGCGCAGTCGGAATCATCGCGGATATTGTGATGATTGTCGCCTTCCGCTCTGCGGCGACGGATGTTTACACAGGCAAAGTCGATCTGACGGCGTATCTGCTTGATAAATTTCTCGGCACCGGCGTTATCACAAACCTGCTGGGCTCAATCGCGGGAAGCGCCGTAAAATTCGTCTTCTCGCTCTGCGGTCTGCAGAACGCCTTCCTCTTCCTTTTCCTCGCGGTAATCCTCTGGGCAGCTATCAACTATCTTGTTGACCTCGGCGACCCGAAGGCGAAAGCGGAAAAGGAAGCCGAAAAGGCCGAAAAGGCAAAGAAAAAGGAAGCAAAGAAAGCGGCAAAGGCCGCGAAAGCAGAGGCATAAAGAATCAATTTCAGAGGTGAGCCGATGAAAACAATTCCTTTCAGCGCCGTGAAACTCGGCGGATTCTGGGGCAGACGCCTTGAAATCAACCGCACAGCCACTATTCCGACCGTCTATGACAGATTCACCGATACGGGCAGATTCGAGGCCTTTAAATGCAACTGGAAAGAGGGCTGTGAGCTCCCGAAGCCCCATTTTTTCTGGGACAGCGACATTGCCAAATGGATTGAAGCCGCCGCGTATTCGCTCGCTCTTCATCCGGACAAAGAGCTTGAAAAAATCATCGATGACACCGTTGACCTGATTGAAAAGAATCAGCAGAGCGACGGCTATTTCAATATATATTTCACGGTTGTCGAGCCCGGAAAGCGTTTCACGATAAGGGATTATCACGAGCTTTACTGCGCGGGCCATCTCATCGAGGCGGCGGTGGCTTATTACAACGCGACCGGAAAGGATAAATTCCTTAAGATTATGTGCCGCTATGCGGACCTTATCGAAAAGATTTTCACCATAGATCATTCTGCAGAATTTGACACCCCCGGCCATGAGGAAATAGAGCTCGCTCTTATAAAACTCTATGATTGCACGGGCGACGAGAGATATCTGAAGCTCAGCAAGTATTTCATCGATACCCGCGGAACGAGCGAAAAAGACAAGAATATCCCGAGCTGGGCAAAACCTGAATACTATCAGTCCGATATCCCCGTGAGGGAGTTCACATTTGCCGAGGGCCACGCTGTCAGGGCAATGTATCTCTACAGCGGTATGGCGGATCTCGCTGAAAAAACAGGCGATAAAGAGCTTCTCGATACCTGCGAGAGAGTGTTTGAAAATGTGAGAAACCGCCAGATGTATATTACCGGCGGAATAGGAGCGACTTCAAGCGGCGAGAGATTTACCGAAGATTATGTGCTCTCAAACGATCTCGCGTATGCGGAGACCTGCGCGGCGATAGCGCTGGCTCTCTTTGCGCGCAGGATGAGCAGAATCGACCCCGATTCAAAATACGCTGACGTTGCTGAGCTCGCGGTTTATAACGGCTCGCTCGCGGGCGTTTCGCTAGACGGACACTCATTTTTCTATATAAATCCGCTTGAAATAAATCTTGAGGACCGCCGCAGGAATAAAGAACACTATTATTTCGATAAGACCTATGCCCCGATTACTCAGCGCGTTGAGGTCTTTGACTGCTCCTGCTGCCCGCCGAATATCGCGAGATTTGTCGCTTCAATCGCGGATTTCCTCTATACTTACGATGAAAAAACCGTCTATGTTCACCATTTCGCCGAGAGTGAAACCGAATATGACGGCATGTATATAAAACAGCAGACAAGATACCCGAATGAGGGCGGGGTCAGAATAACCGTCAGGAATATGGCGGGCAGACGCCTCGCCGTGAGAATCCCCGGCTGGTGCGACTTCGTTTCACTCGGCGGTGAAAAACTCAGCGCGCCCGTTGAGAAGGGCTATGCTTATATAGATATAGCTTCCGATGAGGAGATTCTCGATTTCTGGTTTGATATGAAGCCGCGTTTCATCTGCGCGAATCCGAAAATCGCCTATGACGCAGGCAAGGTCTGCCTTTGCAGAGGCCCGCTTGTTTACTGCGCCGAAAGCGTTCTCAATGACGGGGTTCGCCTGAGCGATATTTCGCTTGATGTTAACGGCACCGTCGGTCTGACCTTCGATGAGGAGGCCGGTGTTTATGCCGCCGAGGCGGATGCCTTTGAGGATGCGCCCTCGGATGAACTCTATTATGACTGCGCAAAAGCTGAGAGAGTAAACAGAAAAATCAGAATGCTGCCCTATTTCGCCTATGCCAATCACGGCGAGAGCGATATGGCGGTATGGCTGAGAAAGGGATAATGAAATGAAAAAGATTTCCGTTTCGGGGCTCAGATTCGTTGACTCTGCCGGCAGAGAGAGAATATTCAACGGCATTAATCTCTGCGACAAGGGCTGTTACGAAGAGGGCAACGACGAGCGCCTCTACAAACCCGATGAATACTTCAGCGAGGGAGTCATAAAGACTCTCGCCGAGGGTGGCTTCAATATAGTGCGTCTCGGCCTTACCTGGGACGCGGTTGAGCCCGAGCCCGGAAAATACAATGAGGAATACCTCGCGAAAATACATACGGTTGCCGACCGCCTCGCGAAATACGGGATGTATTTCTATCTTGATATGCATCAGGATTTATATTCCGGCGCGAAGGAATGCGCGGGCGACGGCGCTCCCGACTGGGCGTGCCTGACCGACGGCGCGAAGCAGCACCCGACGAGATTCGTCTGGGCGGAGGGATATTTCTGGGGCAAGGCGGTACACAGAGCTTTCGACTCCTTCTGGCAGAACAGGGAATATAACGGTATTCCGCTTCAGACCTATTTCTGCAATATGTGGAAGCACGTGGCCGAGGAATTCAGGGACCATCCCGCCCTTTTCGGCTTCGATATGCTCAACGAGCCCTTCCCCGGCACCGACGGCGGAAAGGTTTTCCGCAAGCTTATCGGCGGAATAGCAAAGACCGTTCTCTTTGATAAGCGCTGCAAAATCACGTTTCTCGCAAAGCAGCTCTTCTCCGGCAATGTAATCAGATGCCTCGAGCCGTTCGCGGATTATTCGCTTCTTCGCAGAGTGACTTCGAAAGCGGACAAGCTTATTTATAAATTTGATACGGGTTATTATTCGGAATTTGTCAACCGCACCGCCTCGGCAATCAGAGAGGTTACAGGCAACGGAATAATCATGATGGAAAACAGCTATTATTCCAATCTCGGCATCCCCTATTCGACCCCTGCGGTAACGGTCAACGGCAAGAGGGAGGAACAGCTCTGCTTCGCTCCGCACGCCTATGACCTGATGGTCGATACGCCCGAATACAAATACGCGAGCAATACCAGAGTAGGCGGAATATTCGATGAGCACCGCCGCTCGCAGGAGCGTCTAGGAGTGCCGCTGATTGTCGGCGAATGGGGCGGCCAGAGCGAGGGAACGGAATGGCTCGACCATATCGAATACCTGCTCGACAAATTCGATTCATATCACTGGGGTCAGACCTACTGGTGCTACTATGACGGCTTGCTTGAGAATCCGATTATGCGCGATCTTGTCAGGACCTCGCCCGTAGCCGTCACCGGCGACATCGAGAGCTATTCCTTCGACAGAACGAATGAAACCTTCACCCTCGTCCATAATCAGGCTAAGAAATATGACAAGCCAGCAGAGACATAA
>CAMUZD010000184.1 GCA_947165115.1 uncultured Clostridia bacterium | reverse complement strand
TGCCGAAAACATTTTTTACACGACCTCAATAAACCGCATAGCCTCGCCCTGCAATCCTTATATCATAACGCTTGAAGACGCGGAAAAATGTCTCGGAGGCGCATGATGAATACAGAAAGAATAAGCCCTCTCAAAAAGATATTATCCGTTTTCATTCCGTTTATCCTTATGCCCGCGCTTGTGGTTTCGGGACTTTTCATCTTCAGGGCGAGGGGCATGCTCTGGATGATTACTGCCGTATGCCTGCTGACTCTCGTTATCTTCTTCTGCGGATTTGAAAAGAGAAAGACGGGAACCAGGCGGCTTGTGCTGACTGCCGTTTTCATCGCTCTCGCCTCAATCGGCAGAATAATCTGCTCACCTCTGCCGGGCGTGAATCCGATAACGGCGGTGACAGTGCTCGCGGCAGTATATCTCGGCGGCGAAGCGGGATTTATGATAGGCGCATTCTCGGCGCTCATCTCGAATATTGCGGCTTCGCAGGGAACCTGGACACCGTTTCAAATGCTCGCCTGGGGGCTTATCGGAATGGTCGCGGGCCTGCTCGGCAGATTCCTCGAAGGGCATAAAATCCGCCTTTGTATCTATACGCTGACCGCGGGAGTTGCCTATTCGCTGATAATGGATATTTTCACGGTGATATGGGAGATGAACGGCTTCACTGTCTCCGCCTACCGCGCGGTAATCATCACCGCTCTTCCCTTCACGGCAACCTATGCGCTCTCGAATGTGCTCTTCACACTCCTGCTCGAAAAACCCTTCCGCGAAAAACTCGGAAGGATAAAAGTGAAGTATGAAATATAACGGGACTGTCTTTCGACAATCCCGTTTTTCTTTTATTAAAGCTTCTCGTCCTTGCCGACGGCGTAGATTTCTTCTTCGCTCGCGCCGGCGTTGGCAAGGCGTTCTCTCTCTTCGAGAATCTTGATGACCTTCGCGTGCTTTTCATCCGTATAATCCCAGAAGAGAGCGTAGGGAATGATACAGAGCAAGTGGCCGACAAAGTCGAATGCCATACCTATCATCATACACTTGCTGCTGATATCGTCAACGAAAAGGATATCATAGTCGGAAGTGAAGCCGACGCGGTAGAAAAGAATCGGGATAATAAGGCTGATAATCGCAGAGAACGGACCTGTGAACCAGCCGACGATGCCGGTGTAATTCTCAAGCCTCTCGCCCGAGAGATACATCTGATAGTCCCTGAGACGAACGCCCATATCCTGGTCGGCGAGTTCAATCGCGCTGTTGAGCATATCGCCGATGCAGAGCGAAATCAGCATAACGAGGCCGCTCATGAAATAGTTATCCTTGAAGAAATAGAAAGCGCAGATATATCCGAAGCACTGCCCCGCAAGCACGAGCCGCTTAAAGAGGACGAGCGTCTTATACTGGAACCTCTTCCTTATCCAGGGGGCGAGGAACGCGCCGGGGTTGCCGACCATCGAGACTAGATTCTGGACTATAACATAGATGATTCCTCTCTCGCGCCAGGTGTAAATCAGGATAATATCCTTGACATAGAGCGAACCGTTGCCGAGCGCGTCAATAAGTCCCGAAATCGCATTTATCCAGTGATACTTATTCTTGATAACGCCCCTGACGCCGTCCCAGAACGGGATATATTTTTTCTTTTCAAGCGGGGGCTGGGGAATTCTCTCCTTGATGCCGCCGATACCGCTGAACATAAGCAGAGTGCAGAGCATCATCATAATCGGGATGATATAGCGGTAGGTGTTTATATTCGTGATGTCGCCCGTGAATGTGGAAGCGAGAAGCGGAAGCACGGAAACGACCACGACCGAATTGAAAAGGTGGCTGAGCTTCTCGGGATAGCAGCGCACCAGCATCCTCTCATGCGGATCGGGCGAAATCGTATTTGAAATCGCCGAGGCGCCGCCTGTATAAGTAAACATACCGTAAAGCGAGAAGAGGAGATAGAGCATCCAGACTCTCTCATAGAGCGGCTTTTCATAGAGCGGAAGCCAGCAGATGAGAAGCACGAGTATCATCGCGGGGATGACGTTCGGATAAGCGAAAAGCTTATATCTGCCGAGCTTCGGGAGCCATTTTTTGCGGATAAAAATCGCGCGGGCTCCGCCGTAGCCGCAGACTATCCAGTGTGCGCCGAATATCTTGAGCGTGTTTCTCATATTGATTCCCGGGAAGGATTCAAGATAATTCCTGAGCCTTTCGGGGAAAGGAATTATAGTCGAGAAATCGAAAACGAGGAAGAGAATACCAAGCGCGGTAAAGAAGAAATAGAGAACATACAGCTTCTTCTCCGTCTTTTTCGGCAGGTAGCCCAAATTATCCGAAATAATCATATTCAGGATGCTCCAGAAATAGCCCTGCACCATAAAGAATGCGCCGATAATCGAGAAGGTCAGAACGGGGATTTCATAATAGAAGATAACGAGGAAACAGCCCGTGCCGAATGAGAGATAATTGAGGACTCTCTGCAGGGCGTAGTCGCCGCCGACTCCGAAGAAAACGGAGAGATACTCTTTATAGGGAACGTATCTGCCCTCTTTGGGGGTGTTCCAATGGTCTTTGAATTCGCCGAAAAACGCTTTGACTTTAGCTCCTTTTTCGCCTGCCATTATTCGTCTCCCCCTTCCTCTGCATTTTCTTCATCGCCTGTCTCTTCGGGCTCCTCCGGTGTTTCCGCCGGTTCTCCGGCGGATTCCTCTGCTTCTGCCTTACCCGCCTCAACATAGGCCTGATGGATGGCTTCTTTTTCTTTCTTGAGCGCCTCGAGCTTTGCCCTGCCTCTCTTTGTCATTAGGAAATCTTCCTTGAACATCGCCCTGATGACCTGAACTCCTATATAAAGGAAACCGGGGATGAAGAAGAATATCATTATGATTTTAATTGCGGTGGTGTTGAGCTCATCCTTTGAGGAATTTGAATTGTTATCCTGCTCGGCGTTCTTCGCGGCCTCTTCGGCAGCCTTCGCGTCTCTGTCATAGAGCTCCTGATTGTATTTGTCGCATTCCGCGCGGGTTGTGCCCCAGAGCGGAGGATCGGCCTCGAATTTATTGTCGCTTCTCGCCTGCCATCTGCCGCCGAGATCAAGGCCTTCATCGGATTTCGCGCCCATATAGTATTTCAGATCGTTGCTGCACTTATAGAAGGCGTGGTGGCCGATATGCTTTACAGACGCGGGAATATAGACCGCGTATCTCATATTTTCACAATAGCTGAAGGCGTCGTTTCCGATATATTCAAGCGAATCGGGAAGGCGGATGAGCGAAGTGCCGTAGCATTTGAAAAACGCCATGTTGCCGATTTCTTTCACGGTATCGGGAAGGTTTATTTCAATAAGTCTGTCGCATTTATAGAAGGCGTTGCCAGCGATTCTCTCAACTCCGTCGGGAACCGTGTATTTTTCATCGCAGCTCCAGGCTTTTTCAACCTTGATAGAGGTCGCAGTCTTTTCTTTAAGCACGTAATAGGTGCCGATATAGGGCGCGGTGACTTTCTTTTCAAGCATTTCGTCAAACATAGCCTGAGTGAAATCGTCGCCGTTGGTTTCTCTTATCTGCTTATGAAGGGCGGTGAAAAGCTCAGCGTCGTCCTTTCCCTTGATATCAAAGTTTTCCTTGACATCGAGGCCGATATTCTTCACATCGCCGAATTCGCCGATATCGTCAAAAACGAGCTGGGTGCAGCGGCAGATGGGATAGAGAATCATTGTCTTCATATCCTTGGTATAGAGCACGCCGTCAACATCCCGGTAATTCGGGTTCGCTTCGTCAACATAGACCGCGCGCAACTGCTTGCAGTAGACAAAAGCCTGCTCGTCAATATACTCGACAGTCGGCCCTATGTAGATATATTTCACATATTCATCGCTGACAAGGGTATAATTATCGACCGCGATGACATCCTTGCTCTCATCGGGAATCCACTTGCCGTTGACCTTCGAATAAGGATGGTCGATATGAATTTCGGGAGTGCTGCCGTTTCCGTTGAAGCCGTCGAACACATAGCCCGATTTACCCGAATCCCTGTAATTCTCGGCGTAGGAGAATTCATAGGTCGGGCGCGAAATCATATTGAACGACATAAAAACGGAAGCGCCGATAAACAGCACCAGCAGACACACAATAAGAACCTTCTGTTTTGTTTTCATTCCTTCACTTCACCATTGGGTTCTTCTCACTCCATTTTTTCAGGTACTAGATTTTTTTACATCTAGGGTTTTAATGTTCTTTTTCAAACTAACTTTGTTGTTTTTTCTTTTGATTCTTCTATGGCTTCTTTTTCTTTTTTATTTGTTTGAATTGGAGGTAAAATATTATTTCTTGTTGATGAAATATTTTCATGAAATATCATTTTTTTATTTTAATTAGATT
>CAMUZD010000183.1 GCA_947165115.1 uncultured Clostridia bacterium | reverse complement strand
AGTTCTTAAAATAATAAAATTAAGAGATTCAGCTGTTTTTATTAATTGTTGTTTGTTACCGGACTTTCAATTTCTTATTTAGCTTTTTAATATTTTTGTCACCGATGTATTTTCCGATAAGGCGATTGATTTCGTTATCAATCAGATCTGAATCAATCGCAAACATTGAAACAGTTTCATTTGCTATTGAAACTATTGACAAATTGACCGTATTCGCCGCAGGGAAGCCGGTTGTAACATCATTCGCAAATGAACATAACCCAATCTTAAAACCGCCATAATCATTTTCAAAGCCGCAGGGTGTATCAAACAAAATGCTTACAGACTGTTTTGTAATTTTTGTTAATGCTGAAAAAACCTCAACAGTATCATATAAAGAAACGATTTTTATATCAGGATTTAACACCTTGCCGGTGATAATATCTTCATATTTTTTTAACTCGTCTGCTGTTGCGAAATCATAGCGGATATTTTTTTCGTCAGCAATTAATTCATAAAAGAAATCATATAACTCATCTGCAATTTCATCACTTACTTTGCCAAAATAGTTTGGATCTTTTTGGTTCATTTCCCTTTCTGTAATAAAATCAAAATACTTACCCATTGCATAATCCTTGATTGCTTCAATAGTTTTAATCATTTTTATTCCTTTCATGATAATCGGTTAATAATTCTTTTTTATCCATAAATCAGTCCCACAAATCATCAAAATTATTTCTCATCCAGTCAAGGACTTCGTTTTTTATTTCGTCATAATCATCGGGGTGGTCAAATTCCTCGACGTCAAGTTTTCTTATAAGAGATGCAATGCGTCTGATATCTTTTTCCCAGTTTTCGGCGTTGCCGTAATGCTCGGGGTAGCTGTGGAGATTGGCGGCAAAGCTGACGAGGCCGTCGGCAAAAAGCTTTTTGAGATAAGAATTGAAATCCCAAACATCACAGTCTGCAAAGCCGCGGGTTATTCTCTGATTTGCGTATCTGAGATTGTCAAAAAAATACACGATATTCTTTGACAAACGCCCGAATCCGTCTTTGTTGGAAAAAACATTCAGTTTATTCATAATGAGCACCTCCGGTTTTAATCGGTTTGTTTATTGTAATTTGCTTTTTTCGTATTCATCAAACAGCGCAAGAAATTCATCGAATGAAATTGCTTCGGCTTCCTGCTCTGCGGCATCCACGCCGTATTTTGTATGGGGATTCAGCTGATATTTATAATGCGTATGGCCCATCATTGCAAAATACGGTCTGTGAGCGATTGAGTAGCCGGAATCAACAAGCAGGATATAATCTTCATACGTTGTGCTTTCCTTTGATATGACATAATTCTTGTCATACCTTTCGGGAAGAGAGGGGAGAATTCTTACACCGCGTACCTCCGACAAATATCTGCAATCATTTTCATCGGCTATCCCGTAATGCAGCTTCAGCTCGCATTGCATTATCCTGTCGTTTTCTTTCAACGCTGATAAATATATGGGATTGAAAGCTATGGTCTTATTATCGGAATGAAGTATATAATTCAATGCTGTTTCGGCGGATTTTGTTTTCTTTCCGAAGACATGGCCGCAATGATATATTCCGCTCACAATACCGGAGGTGGAGCAATTTTTGAAAAACATTTTTACAGTTACTCCTTCATCATCCGGAAACACCATAACGACATCAAAAATTCTTCTTGAGAACGGCACGCCGTTTGTAACTCGCCTGTAGTAAACAAAGCCGTCAAGCCCCTCGACCCAAATCTCGGTATATCCGCTGCCGTTGACAGCTTCATCAACTGCTTCATCAAATGCCGCTATGGTCTCCTCAACCTTTTGCATGGCAGCCGTGTCAAGCCAAAGCTTTTTGCCGGTATTATCGGCTTTTTCAATGTATTCAGCGCCTTTTATGTATTGATAGCGTCTGCTTCCCCGCTGATGGATTCTGCAATCAAAAATATACTTTTCTCCTTGTTTAACCAAATCGTCAATGGATTTGATATTTTCTATATATCTTTTTCCGTCTTCGATATATTCGTTTTTGTTTTTCATGTAATTTCTCATATCGGCTCCTTAATCTATAAAGTAATACTGCAGCCTGTGCTGATTTTCTTTTTTGATTTCTCCGGCATATTTCCATTTGGTTCCGGTAGTTTCCTCAATAACATTGCAGGCATGAAGCCCCTTGGTTTTCATATATTCCTCAAATGTTTCTGAGCCGTGAAAATCGAATCCGTTTTTGTCTGCGGAAACATCCCACATGGTAATACCGCTGTCTGTCCAGAAACAGAGCTCGACTGCGTTGCCGTCATCGAGTGTGCAGTTCATGACTGAAAGGATGAGTGTGCCGTCTTTGTCTCTGAAGGGTCCATCTTTAATCTGTGTGCCGGTAACGTTAGCGAAAAGCTTATCAAATATACCGTTTACCCTGATTGTTTCTCTCATAATCTCTCCTCCTTACAGCTATATTCTAACAAAAACTATGGGACAATTTTGCCCCATAGTCTGAATGCGATTATTCGTCAAGATAGCATTTATAATGCTCACTGTAATCATATCTTATTATGGGATCTTCCGACATATTGAATGCGGTTTTTATCGCCGGAATATGCTTCTCATCAATATTCGGATTCATATAGATAATTGTTTCCCCTTTGTTTGAAATGGCCACTCTGCCCCTGGGGTAGTAATTGAAAGGTTTGTTGCACCCTTTGGGCTTCCCAAGCTGCCAAAGCTTTTTATGATTGTATGTTCTGCCTGATTTTGCAACCGCTTCCCGGTAAATCAACTTATCAAACGGAAAAGCGAGCAATTCGTCTTCAAAGAGCCAGAATAAACCTTCTTTTGGCACAGAGCCTTCACCACTTGTATTCTGTTCGCCAAACCACGCCTCGCTTTTATATATCTTTTTTCTGAGAGTAAACTCTTCCTTCTCATCCGGATGAGGCTGCTTTATCACCTTGAATTCAGCAACCGCATAGCTGCTTTCTTTATCGGTAAACATTGAATCAATGTTATTTCTGATGCTGAAGGCGGCGTATTTATCCGAGAATTCAGTCAAAGCGGCTCTGCTGCTACCCTTATTCATATCAAGATAAGAAATCGTTACCGGAACTGAATCAGCAATTCTCTTTAATTCTCCGGCGGCTTCGGATGCCGTTTTACCGCTGACATACGGATTGCCTCCGTTTTTCAGATATGCAAGGAAATAATCAAATCCGTCAATAAAGATACAGCCGTCTTTAACGCGTTCCATATCCTCGATGATTCTGTCGGAATGTTTCGGCAAAGCCGGATCATTCACATATATCGGGAGTGATGAAATGATATATTCGGCGTATGGGCGGATTTCGTTATATTTATCGTTGCTGAGAGTATCAAACATCATAAGAGCTAGGCGCTCTGCAGTTATGACCGCAGGCTCATGAGAGAAGAAATATATCTTTTTCTCCGGATGATTCAGGATATATTGCAGCATTAGCGCGGTCTTGCCGCGGCTAGCTACGGCAGAGATTGTAAAGAGTTCTCCCAGCTCAGAGGCAAAGATATTCTCCGCCTCTTCCGGTAATACGGGAATACTGATCTGCTCAAGTATCTCCGCAGCCGGTTTCTCTTTGTCTTCGCAGATGAATTTACCTATCGGGTGAAAGAATACGGTTTTGCCGTCGGTCGGGACGGCGCCTGTCAGTTTTGAAAAATCCATATTTTACCTCGCTTTTTCCTTAAAAACCAATTGTGTTTCTCTTAATCTCTTTTGCCGAGCACATAATGGGCATATCAAAATCTTCGGGGATAAGGGTTGAGACCTGCTCCCTGGTAATCAGTTTCTTATTCGATTTCACAAGGCGCGTTGCCTGCTTCATCCTCGCCTTCTCCATAAGATTTCTGACAAATCTGCCGTTGCCGAAATCGGCCTGAAGCGAAGCCACCTCAAAAATAGGAATCATCTTTTCCTTTACGCCGGGCGCAAATACGGTCTGATTCTTTTCGGACATCAGCTGCGCTATCTCAAAAAGCTCTTCGGCGGAATAATCCTCAAACGGAACATGGAAAGCGATTCTTGAGCGCAGGCCGGGATTCTTATTGAGGAATGTTTCCATTTTATCCGAATACCCCGCAAAGATAACTATAGTATTGCTGCGCCTGTTTTCCATTTCCTGGACTATTGTATTTATCGCTTCATCGCCGAAAAGGCCGTCTTTGTCATCCACAAGCGAATAGGCCTCGTCTATGAACAGAACGCCGCCCTCCGCCTGCCTGAACTTTTGTTTGACGATATTTGCGGTCCAGCCGACATACATGCCGACAAGATCGGCTCTGCCCACTTCGACAAAATTGCCGCTTGAAAGGATTTTGTTATCCCTCATAATCCTCGCGAAAAGGCGAGCCGCGGTGGTTTTCGCCGTGCCG
>CAMUZD010000182.1 GCA_947165115.1 uncultured Clostridia bacterium | reverse complement strand
CGGCGCGCAAAGAATTGCCGAAAAGGCGTTTGAGCATATTCTCACCTTCATCAGACCGGGCGTCAGCGAGAAGGATATCCGCCTTGAGCTCGAATTCTTTATGCTGAAAAACGGCGCAGACGGCCTCTCTTTTGAAACGATAGCGATAAGCGGCGCGAATACATCAATGCCCCACGGCGTGCCGACCGATAAAAAAATTGAGTGCGGCGAATTCGTCACAATGGACTACGGCGCTCTGCTCGGCGGCTATCACAGCGATATGACGAGGACCGTCGCCGTCGGCTCAGTCTCGGATAAGATGGCGGAGGTTTACAATACCGTGCTCGCGGCGCAGCAGGCCTGTTTTGATGTGCTCCGGCCGGGTCTTCCCTGCAAGGATGCTGATAAAGCCGCGCGCGATGTTATCGAAAAAGCGGGTTACGGCAGTTATTTCACCCACTCCACCGGCCACGGCGTGGGAGTCGATATTCACGAGGCGCCCACGCTTTCAACGAGGAGCGAAGCCGTTCTCGAGGCGGGCGATGTCGTCACCGACGAGCCCGGAATCTATATCCCCGGCGAATTCGGAGTCCGCATAGAAGATATGGCTTTCATCACGGAAACGGGATATGAAAACCTCACAAAATGTGAAAAATCCCTCATTATTTTGTAAACAAATTAAAAAAATCTTGAAAATTGTATATTTATAGTATAAAATAGATTTGTTAATCATAAATCTTATTGAATTAAGGAGACTTTATTTATGGTATCAGCAGGCGATTTCAGAAACGGCGTAACTTTCGAAATGGACGGTCAGGTTTACCAGATCATCGAATTCCAGCATGTCAAACCCGGCAAGGGCGCCGCTTTCGTCAGAACTAAAATCAGAAACGTCATCGGCGGCGCGGTCACTGAGCGCACTTTCAACCCGACCGATAAGTTCCCCACCGCTTATATCGAGCGCAAGGATATGGAATTCTCATATGTTGACGGCGATCTCTATTATTTCATGGATCCCGAAACCTATGACATGGTTCCCATCAGCAAGGATACGCTTCCCGAAAACTTCAAGTTTGTCAAGGAAAACGTTACCTGCCGCATCCTTTCCTATAAGGGCAGCGTTTTCGGCGTAGAGCCCCCGACCACCGTTGATCTTCAGGTTACCAAGACCGATCCCGGCTTCGCAGGCAACACCGCCACCAACGCGACCAAGCCCGCCGTCCTTGAGACAGGCGCAGAGGTTAAGGTCCCCCTCTTCATCGATGAGGGCGAAATGATTACCATCGATACCCGCACCGGCGAGTATCTCAGCAGAGCATAAGGAGGATTCATTATGGCTATCAGCGAAAAAGTTGCATATCTCAAAGGCCTTGCGGACGGCATGAAGCTCGACGCGGATAAGGATACCAATAAGCTCATCCTCGCCATGATCGATACTCTCGACGAAATGGCAGCCCTTGTTGACGAAATCGACGAGGATCTTGCGGATGCCGAGGAGCATATCGACGAAGTTGACGAGTGCCTTGCGGATGTTGAAGACATCGTTTACGGCGATGAATGCGGCGACGACTGCTGCTGCGGTGATTTCTATGAGATTACCTGCCCCGGCTGCGGCGAGACCATCACCATTGACGACGGAATCCTTGATGACGGCGCGATGGACTGCCCCAACTGCGGCAAGAAGCTCGAATTCGACCTTGATTTCGACGATGACGAGGCCGACGAATAATATCCAGAAACTTTGCGGCCCGGTTAGCTCTTAACCGGGCTTTTATAATTCCTTCACGGAAATAACGGAGAAAATAATGACAGATAAGTATGTTACCCGCTGCCCCTACTGCGGCGGCTCGGAGATAATAACAACCTGTCAGACCGCATACGGCGCGGTCACCAACGCAGAAAGCATCCTGCACAGCGCGGAGCTTTATCATTCAGTCTGCAGAAACTGCGGCAGCGTGCTGAGAAGCTTTGTCAAAGACCCCGAAAAGCTTCTGAAAAAGAAAGACAGAAAACCGAAGGACGATATATTTTAGAGGAAAATATGGCTGAAGGAACAATTCTCAGGGAATTATATCTGATAAGGCACGGCGAGAGCACGGGCAACGCGGGCATCGAAGCGGCCGACGCCGTTGACGGCACAGATCCCCTCCTCTCCGAAAAAGGCTTCGCTCAGGCCGATAAGCTCGGTAAGCTCGTTAAGGATTACGGCTTCGACGCCGTCTTTTCGAGCGGCCTTCGCAGAGCGGTTGCCACCGCAAACGGAATAATAAAAAACGGCGGCGCTGATGTGCTCGAAATCCTGCCCGATTTATGCGAAATCGGAGTTGACCCCGATTATCCGGGTCAGGCTCTCGGCGCGCTCAGGGAAATCTGCCCCGCGGCCGTGATTGCCGAGGGATACGAAGGCGCAGAAAAGCTCGTTATCGGCGACGATAATCCCAAAGAGGATGAAACCCGCTATTTCAAGCGCGCGGAGAAGGTGCTCGACTACCTCGCCTCAAGATTTGAAAACGGCGAAAAAATCGCGCTCGTCTCCCACGCCGCGTTCCTCACCTATGTTATTTTTTACATAACCGGCTACAGGGATAAAGAGCCGAATTACGATTTCCGCCTCACAAATACGGGAATTACGAAAATCGTGTTTTACGCCCCCGGCACCTACGAATTCGGCGACACGGTTTTTGATTACATAAACGATACGCAACATTTAACCGAAAGATGAAAGAGAAATAAAAATGCTGAAATTAAAAGACATCGTAAAAGAATACCCGACCGGCTCCGAAAAGGTTGTGGCGCTCAAGGGCATCAGCCTGAATTTCAGGAGAAGTGAATTCGTCTCCATCCTCGGTCAGTCCGGCTGCGGCAAAACCACGCTGCTGAATATCATCGGCGGCCTCGATCAGTATACCGACGGCGACCTCGTCATCGAGGGCAAATCGACCAAGGATTTCAAGGATTCCGATTGGGATAACTACAGAAATCACCGCGTCGGTTTCGTTTTCCAGAGCTATAACCTGATTCCCCACCAGACCGTGCTCGCGAATGTCGAGCTCGCGCTGACTCTCTCGGGCGTCTCGAAGACCGAGAGAAAAAAGAGGGCAAAGGAAGCGCTCGACAGAGTCGGTCTCTCCGACCAGCTCAATAAAAAGCCGAATCAGCTATCGGGCGGCCAGATGCAGAGAGTCGCCATAGCCAGAGCTCTTGTGAATGATCCCGAGATTCTGCTCGCGGATGAGCCGACCGGCGCTCTCGACAGCGAGACGAGCGTTCAGGTCATGGATATCCTGCGCGAGATAAGCAGGGACCGCCTCGTTGTCATGGTTACCCACAACCCCGAGCTCGCCCAGGAGTATTCGACCAGAATCATCCGCCTGCTCGACGGCAAGGTGATTGACGATTCCGCTCCCTACAGCGACGAAGAGGAAATGTCCGATTACGCCAGAAAGAGCGCTGATAAAAAAGAAAAAAAGCCGTCAATGTCCTTCTTCACGGCTCTCTCCCTCTCGCTCAACAACCTTCTCACCAAAAAGATGAGGACCTTCCTGACCTCGTTTGCGGGCAGTATAGGAATCATCGGCATCGCCCTGATTCTCTCTCTCTCGAGCGGATTCCAGGCATATATAGATTCAATTCAGCAGGAGACGCTGACCTCCTATCCGATGACCGTTGACGCGGCGACGATGGATATGAATTCAATGCTCGGCGCACTCTCGAATTTCGGCACCGCCAATGCGAACCATGAGCTCGACAAGGTCTATTCAAACGCGATGTCGCAGAATATGCTTCAGTCCTATTCCTCGGGCGTGTGGTTCAATGACCTTAAGGAATTCAAGAAATTCCTCGATTCAAGCGATGAAATAAAGCAGTATGTCTCCTCGATTCAGTATCAATACGGCGGCAAGATGAATATCTACGCCGAGGGCACCGGAGACGGCGCAAATCAGGTTTATCCGAGCCCCGTTCTCGAAATGATGACCTCAATGATGGGCGGAATCAATCTCGGAGCAATGGGTATTGACACCTCCACTATGGAGAGCTATTCCAAATACTACAATTCCTGGCAGGAGCTTATCGACAATCAGGAGCTCCTCAGGAATCAATATGATCTTATCGACGGCAAATGGCCCGAGAAGTATAACGAAACCGTGCTTATCATCGATAAAAATAACGAGATAAGCGACCTGACCATTCAGGGCCTCGGCCTCATGAGCTCGACCGACATTATGAATATGATGATGGCGATCATGAAGGGCGAGGAGGTTGAAACCAAATCTTTTGCCCTCGATTACAGCGAAATTATCGGCAGAAAATTCAAGCTTGTCACCGCCCCCGAATTCTTTGAATATGATGAAGAAAACAAGGAATAGATCGGAAGAGCGTCGTGTAGGGAAAGAGTGTAGATCTCGGTGGTCG
>CAMUZD010000181.1 GCA_947165115.1 uncultured Clostridia bacterium | reverse complement strand
ATCCTTGTACTGTTGAACTCAATGTCATTACATTTTGTCTGCTAACCCGAAACAGCACGGAGTTGAAACAATGAAACCTCTGACACTGCTTATCAAGCCTTCCGCCGGACTCTGCAATATGAAATGCAGATACTGCTTTTACAGATCCGCAAGCGAGGGCAGGGAAAACAAAATAATGAGCACCGGGACGGTCGATCTGCTTATACGCAGGATTTCGGAATTCCGCCCTTCCGCTCTGACAATTATGTTTCAGGGCGGAGAGCCTCTACTCGCAGGTCTTGATTTTTACAGAAACTTTACGCGGGCCGTCGGAAACAGTATCCGCGCGAATGTAAGCTATGCGCTCCAGACAAACGGCCTGCTGATTGATGACGATTACGCCGCGTTTTTCGCAGAGAATAAGTTCCTGCTCGGCGTGTCTCTCGACGGGAAGAGAGAAACCAATGACAGATACCGCGTTGACAGCGGCGGCGAGGGCGTCTTTGACAGAGTCATGAATTCCATTGAAATTCTCCGCAGACACAATGTCGATTTCAATATACTCTCGGTTGTTGATGACGAAAACGCCCGCGATATTGAAAAGACTTACGCGTTTTTTAGAGAATGCGGTTTTTCATATATTCAGTTTATCCCCTGCGTCGGCGAAGAAAACGGCGTTTCGCTTTTCCCCGCATCTTATGAATACTTTCTGAAAAAATCATTTGATTTATGGCACGAAGACTATATGCGCTCCGAATACGTTTCAGTTCGCCATATAGATAACTACATAGGCATTCTGCTCGGTAATCCGCCCGAAAACTGCGCGATGTGCGGCATCTGCGGGAGTTACTTCGTAGTTGAATCAAACGGCGATATCTATCCCTGCGATTTTTACTGCATAGATGAATACAGACTCGGAAGTTTATCGGATGAAAGGCCATTCGATTTGGGCGAAAAACACCGCTCTTTTATTGAGGAATCAAGAATAATCCATTCCTCCTGCGCGGACTGCAGATATCATTTCCTCTGCCGCGGCGGATGCAGGGCGGACAGGATAAACGGTTTAACCCGAAACAGATACTGCAAAGCATATTATAATTTCTTTGAATACGCTTATGAAAGAATGTCAGATATATCAGGGAGCCTGAAATGAGCTGCTTTATATAAAGCCCGCTTTGCTGTCTGCAACGCCTTGCCGTAACAGGCGGAGAGATTCAATCTCTCTGATTATTAAACATTGTCAAATCTATTATTTAACCGGGAGAAATAAAAATGAAAAAACCGAATGTGATTATCATCATGACAGACGATCAGGGATACGGCGATCTGAGCTGTATGGGAGCCGAAGATTTCAGGACTCCCCACCTTGACGCTCTCGCAAGCGAAGGCATCCGCTTTACGTCAATGTATTCCGCCTCGCCTGTCTGCTCGCCGTCAAGAGCGGCGCTGCTTACCGGCAGATACCCCGCGAATGCAGGGGTCCGCGCAATACTTGCGGGCCACCGTAAAGCGAGCGGATTGACGCCCGCCGTTCCTACAATCGCCACCGCCCTGAAAAAGCTCGGCTACCATACGGGAATTTCGGGCAAATGGCACCTCGGCCTGAAAAATGAATGCAGACCCAACAGCAACGGATTCGATGAATTCAACGGTTTCCTCGCGGGCTGTGTCGATTATTATTCGCATATATTCTACTGGGGAATGGCGGACGGCAACACAAATCCCGTTCACGATCTCTGGGAAAACGAAACGGAAGTCTATGACAACGGCGAATATATGACCGAGCGCATTACGCAGAAAAGCATTGAATTCATTCAGAGAAACGAAGACAGGCCGTTTTTCCTTTATGTGGCCTACAACGCGCCGCATTATCCCATGCACGCGCCCGAAAAATATATGAAGCGCTTTGAGCATCTTCCAAAAGACCGTCAGCTTATGGCGGCAATGATCAGCGCTGTTGACGACGGCGTGGGCGAAATCAGAGCCGAGCTCGAGCGCCGCGGCCTGCTTGAAAACACAATCATCTATTTCCAGAGCGATAACGGACCTTCAAGAGAATCAAGAAACTGGCTCGACGGAACTGAGGATTTATACTACGGCGGCAGCACGGGAGTTTTCAGCGGCCACAAATTCAGCCTCTTTGAAGGCGGCATCCGCGTCCCCTCCCTTCTTTTCTGGAAAGGGATAATAAAGAGCGAGGTTATCGATGCCCCGCATATTGCCACAGACATATTCCCCACAATTCTCGAGCTCTGCGGCGGAAGCCCGGATGAATATGAGCTTGACGGTATCAGCCTCAAGGGAATGATCTGCTCAAACGAAGAAGCAGTTCACGATTACATCTTCTGGGAAATGGAGGATCAAACCGCTGTTCGAAAAGGTAAATATAAGCTTGTTCTTAACGGGCGCACCGACGAAGGTGAAGAGCCGAGAGCAAGCGTATTCCTCTCCGATCTTGAAAACGATCCCGGTGAAAAGCATAACCTTGCCGATGAATTGCCCGAACTCTGTGCCGAGCTTAAAGAAGCGGCTTTGAAATGGAGAGCCGGGATAGAGAACACATGGAAGGAAAAATTCGAAAAGAATTATACAAGTCTGACATAGGGAGGCATTGTATGAGAGACGGAAAGCTCCCGAATCCAGGGATGATTCATCCGATAGCAGGATACAATAATGAAATATATGTAAAACCAACGATAAAGAATCCGAATATAATTGTCGGGGATTTCACATATATTGCAGACTCTGAATTTGAAAGTCATGTAACTCATCTATATTCTTGGAACGGCGACAAGCTGATAATCGGAAAATTCTGTCAGATTGCGGCAGGAGTTGAATTCGTGATGAACGGCGCAAATCATCAGATGAATGCGGTAACGACTTTTCCGTTTTACACTCTCGAAGGATGGGATGCTGAAGCTCCAGCCGCTTCGGATATGCCGCTTAAAGGCGACACTGTTATCGGCAACGATGTATGGATAGGGCAGAACGCAGTAATCCTCCCCGGCGTTCATATCGGAGACGGCGCGATTTTAGGTGCGAGCAGCGTGGTCGGAAGCAACGTCGAGCCTTATACAATTGCGGCAGGCAATCCCGCAAAGCCAATCCGCAGACGTTTTGATGATGAAATGATTGATCTGCTTCTGAAATTCAGATGGTGGGATAAAGATATCGCGGAGATTAATTCTCTTATTCCCCTTCTTACAAGCAGTGACATTGAAAAAGTAAAATCGGAAATAAAGCGGTTGATGAAATGAATAAGAAACAGATTATAAAATTTATACAGGATGAGCTCTTTGCCCTGCGGGATGAATCTTACAAAGAATTCAACTCAAAGCTGATACCGACTGTTGATTCAAAAAAAGTAATCGGCGTCAGGACTCCCGCGCTCAGGGCGCACGCAAAGGAAATCTCGGCGGATAAGGAGAAAACAGCAGTTTTTCTTGACGCTCTTCCGCATAAGTATTTTGAGGAAAACCAGCTCCACGCCTTCATAATCTCGGGTATTAAAGATTATAACGAATGCCTCGGGCGGCTGAATGCTTTTCTTCCATTCGTTGATAACTGGGCAACCTGCGATCAGATGTCCCCGAAGGTTTTCAAAAAGCATAAAGAAGAGCTGAAAAGCGTTATTTATCAATGGCTTCGCTCGGATAAGACATATACCGTGCGTTTCGGAATCGGGATGCTGATGGAGCATTATCTCGATGATGATTTCGATATTTCTTATCCACGCCGCGTTGCGAAAATCCGTTCGGATGAATACTATATAAATATGATGACCGCCTGGTATTTCGCCACGGCGCTCGCAAAGCAGTATGAGGCGGTTCTTCCTTTTATTGAAGGCAGAAAGCTCGATACATGGACTCACAACAAGACCATACAGAAGGCCGTTGAGAGTTACAGAATCACCGGCGGGCAAAAAGAATATCTCAGAACCCTTAAGATTAAACAAACGGAGAAAAAATGAGAGTAACCGCGCTTACCGAAAACACTTCGCATATTAAAAACATCGCCTGCGAACACGGGCTGAGCCTCTATATCGAAACGCAGGGAATGCGGATTCTGTTTGACACCGGCCAGACGGATTTATTCGCCGAAAACGCCGTAAAACTCGGAATTGACCTTTCGGGCGTCGATATATGCGTGATTTCCCACGGCCACTATGACCACGGCGGCGGGTTGAAAAGATTCTTTGAAATCAATAAAACCGCGCCGGTTTATATGAACCGGTTTGCGTTTGAGCCGCATTACAACGGTGAGAGATATATAGGCCTCGATCTTTCACTGAAAGACAGCGGCAGAACATGGATCTCATCCCCGCGACCTTCAAATTCTGTCAGAACATCGCTTGAAAGGAACTTTGAGTTTGATCCGGTAACGTACAGATCGAGATTGTCTATCCTGAGATATCC
>CAMUZD010000180.1 GCA_947165115.1 uncultured Clostridia bacterium | reverse complement strand
GAACATCGGCTGGCCAGAATTTTTTGAAAAGCGAATCATCCTCGGAGCCGTAACCGAGGGCTGTGATATAGTTGGTGAGCGCATCAAGCCAGACATAGATTACGTGATCCGGATTGATGGGGACGGGAATTCCCCATTTGAAGGTGGATCTTGAAATACATAAATCCTGCAGACCGGGCTTAATGAAGTTATTAACCATCTCCGTCTCACGGTGGGCAGGCTCAATGAAGCCGGGATGAGCGGCATAGTATTCGAGAAGCCTGTCGGCATACTTCGAAAGCTTAAAGAAATAAGCTTCTTCTTTCGCGGTGATTACAGGTCTGCCGCAGTCGGGACAGAGTCCGTCAGCCGCCTGCGTCTCAGTCCAGAAAGCCTCGCAGGGCTTGCAGTAAAGGCCTTCGTATTCGCCTTTATAGATGTCGCCCTTCTCATACATTTTGTTGAAAATGAGCTGAACGGCTTTTTCATGGTATTCATCGGTGGTTCTGATGAATTTATCGTTGGTGATATTCATCAGTTTCCATAAATCCTTTATGCCGTCAACGATTTTGTCGACATATTCTTTCGGGGTGACGCCCGCCTCTTTTGCCTTATCCTCAATCTTCTGGCCGTGCTCATCGGTGCCGGTGAGGAAAAAGGTGTCATAACCGCGAAGGCGTTTATAGCGCGAAATTGCGTCCGCCTGCACGGTCGAATATGTGTGGCCTATATGAAGCTTATCCGAGGGATAAGATATAGGCGTTGTTATGTAGAATTTTTTATCAGCCATATTGCCTAATATATAAGAGACGACGCTGCTTTATCGAGCAGAATAACGGTGTCGTCGTGTTTCTGTAAAATCGATGCGGGGCACTGAGGGGTAACCTCGCCCTGTATCATGGCTTTCACCGCCTCAGCTTTTGAGCTGCCGGTGGCGATGAGAATTATCTTCTTTGAGCGCATTATTGAGCCGATTCCCATAGTCATTGCGCTCGTCGGCATTTCGGTATCGTCAAAATAGATTGAGTTGGCGTCAATCGTCGACTGAGAAAGAGTTACCTTCCACGCCTCATCGGTAAATTCATCGCTCGGTTCATTGAACGCGATGTGTCAGTTTCTGCCGATTCCGAGAATCTGGATATCGATGCCGCCCTTGGCCTTGATGGCCTCGGCGTATCTTCTGCTCTCTTCGGCTTCATCGGCGTTGCCGTCGAGGAAATTGACCTTTGCGGGATCTATATCGACCTTAGAGAAAAGATTCTCAAACATAAAGGTCTTGTAGCTGTTCTTATGCCCCTCGGGCAGGCCGCAGTATTCATCGAGGTTGAAGGTGGTTACATCCTTGAACGAAACCTTTCCCTCATTGAATTGCTCAATCATATAGTTATAGGTAGGAACGGGAGACGCGCCGGTTGCGAAACCCAGCACGCAAGCGGGCTTTTCATTGACAAAATCGCAGATGATTCTGCCTGCTGCCGCGCCTATTTCCTCCGCATTTTCTAGAATTCTGATATCCATTATTTACCCCCGTCAATGATAATCTCTTTTTGGGAATCGAATGAATCGTAAATTGCCTGCATTATCTTTGAGGTCAGCACGGCGTTGTCAATATACTGCCTGTTTTTGCCGCCGCCCTCGCCGACGAGGCGGATGAAATCGTTGATTTCATTTTCATACATATTGGTCTCTTTGCACTTTACCTTTTCCTCGGTAAGCATGCCGTCCTTAACGCCGTAAATCGTGAAATCGCCGCAGTAGTTAAGGCGTATACCCGCCTTTGTGCCGAGAAAATCAATATAAGTTTCGCTCACGCCTATATTCTGAGCCCAGGCGCCGTTGAAAGTGATTACGGGTCCGGCTGTGCGGATAATTCCGGTAACTGCGTCGTCAACATCGTAAGTGCCGTTGACATTTTTGGTCTCCTCGGCCCACATGCCGGTATAGACATAGTTTTTCATATCCACACCGAGCTTGGAGAAAGCCGCGCCCGATGCCGAAAGCGGAGCGGGATCGCCGCAGCAATAGAGAATCAGATCAATATAGTGAACGCCCCAATCAATGAGGGCTCCACCGCCGGAGGATGCCTTGGTCGTGAAATCTCCGCCGAGGCCGGGGATTGAACGGTGGGCGCGGAACGAAGCATAAACCTGATAGACCTCACCGAGCTCGCCCGAATCGATGATATCCTTGATTTTATTGACATAGGTGTTGAATCTGTTGCACACACCGATATTGAGAATCCTGCCGGTTTCATGGGCAACCTTCTGCATTTCGAGAGCCTCGCTGAGAATTCGCGCCGCGGGCTTTTCGCAGAGAACGTGTTTGCCCGCTTTCATGAAATCGATTGCGATTATCGAATGAAAATCATTGTGGGTGCAGACCGAGACGGCGTCAAGTTCGGGATCATTGAGAAAATCATGATAATCCTCGACCGCCGTGCCGCAGCCGTATTTTTCGACGCACATTCGCGCCTTCTCCGGAATTATATCGCAGAAATACTTGATTTCGACATTTTCATTTTTGAGGTAGGCCGGAATATGCGCGGCATTCGCGATGGTTCCGCAGCCTATGATTGCAACTTTAACCTTGCTCATATCAACCCTTCTTCCTGAATTAATCGGAAACAGTTCCTTATCATAATATAATATACCAAGAATTATAAAAAGTAAAGGGAAAAATATCGCAAAACTCCTTGATAATTACTGCGGTCAATGTTAATATAAAGGCATAAAAGAAAAAGGAGATTTTATTATGGCGGATTTCAGAATCGGTGTAATAATCGACAGCTTCAGAACGGATATCACAACTGCGGTCAAGAAGGCTGCTTCGATCGGCGCGCAGGGCATTCAGGTCTATGCGACCAGAGGAGAAATGGCGCCCGAAAATATGAACGAACAGAAACGATCGGATTTCAGAAAACTCGTCGCGGATAACAGCCTTGTTATCTCCGCTCTCTGCGGAGATCTCGGCGGCGGCTTTGCCGATAAGGATGAAAACCCCGCGAGGATTGAAAAATCAAAGAGAATCCTCGACCTTGCCAAGGAGCTCGGCACAGACATAGTCACAACTCATATCGGCGTTGTGCCCTCCGATCCCGGTCACGACAGATTCAAAATCATGCAGGAGGCCTGCTATGAGCTCGCACGCTATGCGGACAGCATCGATGCGCATTTTGCGGTTGAGACAGGCCCCGAAACAAGCGCCGTGCTTAAAGCGTTCCTTGATTCTCTCGGCTCAACAGGAGTTGCGGTCAATCTTGACCCCGCAAACCTCGTCATGGTTACCGGCGACGATCCCGCGAAAGCAGTTTACAATCTGAAGGATTATATAGTCCACACCCATGCCAAGGACGGCAAGCAGCTCTATTACAAAGATCCCGAAATCGTTTACGGTGTCAAGAAAGATCCGCTTGTGACCGGCCCGAGTTTTCTTGAGGTTCCGCTCGGCGAGGGCAGCGTTAACTGGGATGAATACCTCAGTGCCCTGCGTGATATAGGCTTCGGCGGTTTCCTTACCATCGAGCGTGAGGTCGGCGACGATCCCGAAAAGGATATACGCACAGCGGTCGAATTTCTTAAAGCGAGGATTTAAAACATGAAAATCGGAGTCAGCAGTTACAGTTTTCAGCAGCTTATTTCATCCGGAAAAGAGACGCAGAAAAGCATAATTAAAACCGCAAAGGAAATGGGCTTTGACGGCATTGAATTCACCGATCTCAATACTCCCGACGGTATTACCGAGGAACAGTATGCCGCTGAAATCAGAGAGGAAGCGGAAAAATATACTCTGCCCGTAATCAGCTACACAATCAGCGCAGATATGCTGAAACTCGCAGACGGCACAAACGATGCCGAAGCCGAAAGAGTCTGCAGAAAGCTAGACGTTGCGAAGGTGCTCGGCGCCCCGACGCTCAGGCACGATATCTCCTGGGGAATTCCCGAGGGAAGCGGATTTGACAGCTTTGATTCGGCTCTGCCCGTGATGATTGCAGGCGCGAAAAAAATAACGGAATACGCGAAAACACTCGGTATTCAGACCATGACCGAGAATCACGGCTACTTCTGCCAGGACAGCGAAAGGGTTGAGCGCATAATCAGAGGCGTCGGCGATGATAATTTCGGAGCGCTGATTGACATAGGCAATTTCTGCTGCGCGGATGAGGATAATCTCTCCGCAGTGCGCCGCCTTCTGCCCTATGCGAAACACATCCACGCAAAGGATTTTCATATTAAGAGCGCAGACGGCGCAGACCCCGGCGAAGGTTTCTTCAAAACGAGAGGCGGCAACTATCTCAGGGGCGCGATAATCGGCCAGGGCAACGTTGACACTTACGGCTGCCTCAATGCAATCAAAGATTCGGGTTATGACGGTTTCATAAGCGTTGAATTTGAAGGCATGGAGGACTGTCTCAAAGGCATCCGCATCGGTTTTGAGAATATAGTAAAATATCTCGGATTA